>JAUVWM010000139.1 GCA_030604105.1 Dehalococcoidaceae bacterium | reverse complement strand
GTCGCGGTTGTCAACGGCCCGGGCCGGGCTATCTGTGAGCGATATCTACAAAGTGTCCGCCTTGGCTACAGTATGGGTTTTGGCAATAAAGGGACGGACAGCGAGAAGGGGGTGACAGATGGCATAGCCGAGGGTATGGAATGAATACACGTCACCAAAGGAGGGGCTGAGAATGACGGTTTCAGCTGATAGGCTGATGACTATTCAGGAAAAGGACTGAGGCCCTCTTGCCTTGAGAGAGCTTTCCCGTGACGTAGTGGATGTCTCCATAGGCCCCCAGTGGGTACCAGTCAAAAGTCTCCAAAGCCCTGCAGACAGCAGGCCCGTCCAGGTTCTCCAGCCCTACCTCGGCCACAGCCTGCTTCAGCGCCTCTACACTCGCCAGGGAAACATCATAAAATATGTGGGACCTGTAATCATAGCTCCCCGTGGCATGCTCCGCTATCTTTATTAGTCAACACGTTTATCGGTATAGTCATCGGGTACAACTCGACCTGAATCTCCATCCCCTTGGCTTCAGCATAGGGGGTAAAATCGTCCCCAGCGTGGCCCCAGACGATATCAACGAGGAAATAGGCCATCTTTGGCGGCCTGTCCTCGGTCCAGTTTTCCATGATGTAGTCCACAACCAGGCCAAACTGGTCAGGGGATCTTACCCTCTGCCTTGAGCTTGCGGGTGACATCCTCTGTCAGTTCCCGCTTGATGATCTTCTGGCCGTCTCCCGACATGGGGAAACTGTCCACAATCTCCAGCCTCTCCGGCAGCTTATAGGACGCCATCTTCTTATCCTTAAGGAAGGAGACCATCTCATCAAAGGTGAACCCCTGTCCAGGCCTGGGAATAACATAGGCGCAGCACTTCTCACCCATTATGGGGTCAGGCATGGACACGACAGCAACATTGAGGACCTTGGGGTGGGTAACCAGGATATTCTCCACCTCCCCAGGGTAGATATTCTGCGCGCCCCTGATGATCATGTCCTTGGCCCGGCCCACAATGTACAGGTTTCCGTCCTCGTCGAATTTGCACAGGTCACCAGTGTGCAACCAGCCATCAGGCTCGTCTCCCCAGGCAGCGCGCGTGGCCTCGGGCTCATTAAAAAAGCCTGAGGAAGCGAGCCATCCCCTTGTTGTCATCTCTCCTATCTCACCCTGGGGCACCTCTTTGCCCTCATCGTCAAGCAGTTTGACCTCCACCCCGGGGATGACCTTCACGCCTGAAGTGCGACGTACTTCGGTAGGCTCGTCAGGGGAGTTTGTGGCAACTAACCCCGCCTCGGTGGCACCTCGTAAATTGATGAGCCTACAGCCCATCTTCTCCTCAACGTCCTCAGCCACACTGTAGGGGCAGCCGGCTCCGCCCCAGCAGAAAGCGCGCAACGAACTGAGGTCATACTTCTCAAGGTTGGGGTGTCTCACCATCTGCACCATCTGGGCGGGAACACCACAGGCAACCGTGACCTTTTCCCTTTCCAGCAGCTTCAGGGCTTCCTCGGGTTCGAACCTTTCCACGAGCACAGCTTTGGCGCCGACTACAGGGGCGCAGTTAATGGGGTAACCACCTGCTCCATAGAAGGGGCCGAGGGCAGCTATAACGTCGTCCCCGGTCACCTTCCATGTCTCGGCCAAATAGCGGTGGAACCTACTCGTCTGCAATGCGCAGCCCACCAGCACCTTGGGCAGGCCCGTGGTTCCCGAGGTCACACTCACCATGCTAACCTCGTCAATCCCCGGCCTGGTTTTTTCCAGGCGGTCCTCAGGAAACTTCTCCTCCAGGGGCCGCCTGGCCATCTCATTGAGGGAGATGGTCCCCGGGGGGGTCTCTTCACCGATGACAAAGATATGCTTCAGACTGGGCACATTGGGGCGAATCTCCTGGATCATCCCGTAGTAGTCGAAATCGCGATGCCTGGGCTGGATGATGACGCCCACCGCTTCGGTGAGCTTGAGCACGTGCTCCATCTCCCTGTGACGCAGGGTGGCTGCCGCTCGAGCCATCAGGGCACCGACCTTCTCCATGGCACAGCCCACGAGCACAGCCTCAACCTTGTTGGACAATTGGGCGACAATGACATCGTCCCGGTTAACGCCCAGCTCCAGGAGGCCGAGGGCTACCCTATCAATCCATCTCTTCGCCTGCGCATAAGTCATCCTGGTTTCGGCATCAACGATGGCCTCTTTGTCGGGATAGTCTCGGGCACAGCGATCCCAAAAGTGACGGGGGAGCGTCTCTTCCCAGTAGCCCTCTCTTACGTAGCGCTCTATCATTTCCGGCGTATGTCGAGGTAACTTCATCAGCGTCCCTCCTGAGCTATTTGTCAATTGAATTCAAGGCCCCGGGCTGACCAAGAGTGTCCGCTCAGATAGGGTTCACCAGGTCTACCGGGGACCTGCCGCTCAGGAGGTTCCGGGCGATCATCCAGCGGTTGATCTGCGAGGTGCCGTGGCCAATGAGAAACAGCCGGCAGTTCCGGTAGAAGAGCTGGTAAGGCATGTCCCGGCTGTAGCCCATCCCCCCGTGAATCTGGATGGCCCGATCACAGGCCCTGAGGCCCATCTCGCAGCCGAACTCCTTGGCATAGAACGCCTCATTGCGGATGGACTCCCCTCGGTCGAAAACCCAGGCGCAGTGATAGTTCATCAGCCGGGCAGCGTGGAGCTCCATGGCCATGTCGGCCAGCATAAACTGGACCCCCTGGCGGGTGGCAATGGGCTGGCCCCAGGTGAGGCGCTGCTTGGCATACTCGATGCAATCCCTCAGGCACCGGTCGGCCATCCCGATGGCCCAGGCGCTGTGCCATATCCGGTGCTCCGACAGCTCATCATAGGCCGTGAAGAATGCGTTCCCGACTTCGCCAAAGCGGCGCCAGTCAGGCACGCGGACGTTGTCGAACACGAGCTCGGTGGGTTCGAACGCGGTGCCCATAGTGGGAATGATGCGGGCCACTTGGAACCCGGGGTCGTCTTTCTCCACATAGAACCAGGTCATTCCCCCCCGGCCGGCCTTCGCCGGGTCGGTGACGCACAGCACCTTGATCACGTCGGCCTCGGCGCCAAAGGAGATCCAGTACTTGCTGCCGTTGATGACCCAGTCATCGCCATCCCGGACGGCGTGGGTCTTGATGCCCTGCAAATCGGAGCCGGCATCGACCTCGGAATAGGCTATGGTGCCCCGAATCTTACCCTGGATCATCGGATAATAGTATTTCTCTTTCTGCTCTGGGGTGCCGCGCGTTTGCAGGCCCCTATCTCCTCCACCCCCCCACATGAAGGGGATGACGGTTCTCTTGGCTTCCTCGTGGCAGACGGAGGTGGCCACCAGCCCCAGGCCAGCGCCCCCATCCTCCACAGGCACCTCCAGGGACCAGAGCCCTATCTCCTCCTTGGCCTTCAGCAGAATTGACCTGATGAGCTCCTTGTCGAGCTGCTCCGTTTTCAGGTATTCCTTCTCCAGGGGGAAAAACTCGCGCTCAACGAATTTCCGGGCCGTGGCCCGCATCATCCTGACCTCCTCCGGAAGTGCGAAATCCATATCCTTGCCTCCTTTACATTGACTGCCGCTTACCCTAAGGTTTGAATGTCACACCGGGTTAGCTCGACCACCAGGACCTTGTCCTCTAAACTGGCATCCTCCACCTCCTCAGTCGGTGTGTGCCGGTGTTCGTTGCTCGCGTGTTCCTATTGCCTACCGGCAATTATTGTAGGAAATTTGCCCATTTCACCACTCCCCCTCGAAGATGTTGGCGGTCTCTATCCAGTCGCTGATGGCAACCGTCTCCATCAGTATCCCATCGGGGGGCATCTCAGAGCCAGGCGCCATCTTCTGGTACTGCGTCATAATGATGCCCGATTGGCCTACCCTCCTGTCCTCTGTCCAGCCCCCGATGCGGAAGCCG
>JAUVWM010000093.1 GCA_030604105.1 Dehalococcoidaceae bacterium | reverse complement strand
GGGCAAGGGTGAGACGAAGTATTGCCCCCCGGGACCTGCGCGCAGTCTGCACCGACTGTGAATGGCTGGAGCTGGGGCATTGCGCAGAGGGGCTGAGAATGCCCCCAAGCGAATTCGAATCGCTGTTTCCGGCTTGAAAGGCCAGTGTCCTAGGCCTCTAGACGATGGGGGCGCACAGGCAAGTATATCACAGCCGGTAGCGGGGGGACAATGCCCGGGCGCAGCTGTGACCTGCGCCACTTCGGTTAGGGGTAGATGGGCAGGGCCTCCAGCCCCATAGTCTCGGGCAGGCCACACATTAGGTTCATATTGTGGATAGCCTGTCCCGCCGCTCCCTTGACCAGGTTATCGAGGCAGCTGATTATACCCAGCCTCCCGGTCCTGGGGTCTATGGTGGGGTGGATGAGGCACAGGTTGCTTCCCCAGGTTTGCTTTGTCTGGGGTGGAACATCGACCACCTTGATGAAGGGCTCGCCCCGGTAGAATTCTCGGTAGAGCTGTCTTAGCCCCCTTTCGCCGCCGCTTATTTTCCCTGCCTCCGGCCAGGCGTAGCACGAGCTGAGTATCCCCCTGGTCATGGGCCCCATATGGGGGACGAAGGTCACCGAGAGGGAAAGCGAGGGCGCCAGCGCCTTCAGCTCCTGGGTGATCTCAGGCAGGTGGCGGTGCCCCCCGAGGGCGTAGGCGGCAACGTTGTCCACGGCCTCCGGGTAGTGGGTGGTCAGGTTCAGGGTTCTTCCCGCTCCGGATATGCCGGACTTGCTGTCGATGATGATATCGGGCCCGATGAGCCCCGCTTTCACTGCCGGGGCCAGGGCCAGGATGGCGGTGGTGGGGTAGCAGCCGGGATTGGCCACCAGGCGAGCACAGGCTATTTGGGGACGATTGAGCTCCACCAGCCCATAGACCGCTTCGCGCAGCAGCTCCGGTGCCGGGTGGGTGAAATCGTACCAGCGCTCATATTCGGCCGCATCCTTGAGCCTGAAATCGGCGCTGACGTCGATGACCTTGATGCCGCGATCCAGGACCGGCATAACTGCCTCGGCGCTTGCCTTGTGGGGCAGGGCGGAGAAGACCAGGTCAACATCTTCAAGCTCAGGCTCGGCGGTGATGGCGAGCTTGATATCGCCGAGATGAGGGAACACATCGGCCAGCTTCTTGCCCGCCGCAGCTCGTCCGGTGACGGAGGTGAGCTCGACCCCCGGATGCTGGTGCAGCAGCCGAGCCAGCTCCATGCCGGTATAGCCGGTGACGTTGATAATAGCTATCTTCATTGTTCTCAGACCAGGGCAACAAGTTGCTCGCTAAGCGCCTCCCTGACCTGCCTTGACGGGCAGGCCTCTACCAGCACGCAGCGGTGGCAAAGCGGTTTTTGTGCTCTGCATACCCGCCGACCATGCTCGATGGTGAGGAGATGGAAACGGTAAATGTCCTGGGGCGGAACCAGGTTCTCCAGCACATCATGGGCCTTTGGCGGCGATACCTTGGAGCCGATCAGGCCCAGGCGCTGGGCAACCCGGTAGACATGGGTGTCCACGGGCAGGACGGGTCTGCCCAGAGAGAAGAGCAGGACACATCCCGCCGTCTTCGGCCCCACCCCAGGCAGCTGCTTCAGCCAGGCCTTGGCTTCCTGGGTGGGGAGCTGGCCGAGAAATTCCAGGTCAAGGCGGCCCTCGCGCTCCGGAATCTGGCGCAATATCCGTTTGATTCGCCCCGCTTTAACCTGAGCCAGTCCTCCTGAGCGGATGGAGGCCTGGATATCCTCGACTCTGGCCTCGGCCACTGCCTGCCACGTGCCAAAGTCAGCCACCAGCTTGTCGAAGGCCCGCTTGGAGTTAACGTCCGAGGTGTTCTGAGAGAGAATGGTGAGGACCAGCTCGGAGACGGCATCGCGATGATGCCGCCGGGGGTGGGAGCCGTATTCCCTCTCCAGTAGAGGGAGGATTTGGCCGACGGTCATGGGCGCACCACCCTGCCGGCTGCGTCTCCCAGGTGGCAGGTATCGTTGAGGCGGGCGGCCGCCAGAAAGCCGTCTCTGGCTTCGAAAAGGTTTATGGCGCACACATCCTGCTCCACCTGCCAGAAGTGGGAGTTGTCCAGGCTCAGAACGCTCAATATCAGAACCTTGCACACCACCTTGTGGGAGACGAGGGCCACTGTCCCATCATTGTGGCTGGCCAGGATGTCCTCCAGAGCGGCCACTGCCCTGGCTCGCACCTCCTCCAGGCTCTCCCCCTGGGGAAATTTCACCCGTTCCGGGCTTTCAAGCCATCGGGCATAGACGGCGCTGTCCTGCTGGGCCGCCTCCTCGAGGGAGAGCCCCTGCCACAGCCCGAAGTCTATGTCAGTGAGGCCTGGCGAGGTTTGAACTGCCACATCGAGGCGGCGGGCCAGAGCCTCGGCGGTCCTCATGGCTCGCTTGAGCGGGCTTGAGTACAGGGCTGAGACCGGCCACTGAGCCAGCCGCCGGGCCGTGGCCTCAGCCTGTCTCATGCCAGCCTCATCCAGATCCAGCTCCGCCCTTCCCCGGAACCTCTCCACCTGGTTCCACTCGGTTTGCCCGTGTCTTACCAGTATGATACGAGTCAAGGAACCTTCCCCGGCTTTTTAGCAGCCCCTCCAGTATAAAGGTTGAGGCCATCTATTAGCAAGGGGCTTCATTGATTGACAGTCCGTTGCCCGTTTTGTAAACTGGCCTGGCAGCATCCCTGTCGACTTGGAGGAGAACCTGTGCTTGGAGGCGAGCAAGTCCGCGACCAGATCGTTGAGGCACTCAAAGGCCATGCCGCCGACTATATCGAGATTCGCCTTGAGGAGAGCGAGGCGACTCGCCTTCAGTATCGGGGCCGGGAGCTGGAGGAGATCGGCCTGACTACCAACCTGGGAGGCTGCGTACGGGCGCTGGTCAAGGGGGGGTGGGGATTTGTCAGCTTTAACGACCTGAGCGGGCTGCGGCAGAGGGTAGAGCTGGCGGTCAGGCAGGCCCGGCTGGTGGGCAGGGAAAGCAGCCAGTTTGCCCCCGTGGAGCCGGTGGAGGCCAGGGTGGAAGCGACGGTGGGCAAGGATGCGGCCTCCATTCCCCTGGCCGTCAAGAAGCGCCTCCTGGACGAGTATAACCAGGCCGTCTGGTCCGTCCCCAAGCTACAGACCTCCACTATCGGCTATGGCGATGGCCGCAAGAGGGTCATCTTCGCCAGCTCCGAGGGGAGCTATATCGAGCAGGAGCGGGCGGATGTCTCGCTGCGCCTGGTGGCTGTGGCCCGGGAGGGCGGCGAGGTGCAGCAGGTGGGGCTCAGCCTGGGGAGCAGCGGCGACTTCGCTGCCGTAGAGGGCCTACATGAACAGGTGCGGGAGAGGGCCGAGCGCGCCGTAGAGCTGCTCTCCGCCCCCCAGGTTAAGAGCGGAGAGTATACCGTCGTCCTCGACCCGGTTCTGGCGGGGGTCTTCGTCCATGAGGCCTTCGGGCATCTATCTGAATCGGACTTCGTCTATGAGAATGACCGCCTGCGCGAGGTCATGGTCTTGGGGCGGAGGTTCGGCGGTGAGCATGTCAATATCGTCGATAGCGCCTCTCTCCCCGGGCTGCGGGGCAGCTACAAGTACGATGATGAGGGAGCGCCGGCCTCCAAGACCTATCTTATCCGGGAAGGGGTTCTGGTAGGCAGGCTCCATTCCCGGGAGACGGCGGCCAAGATGGGCGAAAGGCCCACGGGCAACGCCCGCGCCCTGGACTACCGCCATCCGCCCATTGTGCGCATGACCAATACCTTTATCGAGCCCCAGGGGGTATCCTTTGAGGAGATGGTGGCGGAGATAGGGGAGGGGGTATATGCCAAGAACTGGTTCGGGGGGACGACCAGCATGGAGATGTTTACCTTCTCCGCCGGTGAGGCCTATATGATCCGCAAGGGGAGGCTAGCTGAGCCTTTGCGCCCCGTGGTCTTGAGCGGCAATGTATTTGTCACTATGGGCAACATAGATGCCATTGGCAATGACCTGGAGATGAACCAGGGGGGCGGTTGTGGCAAGGGGAGCCAGATGCCTCTGCCCGTCTCCAATGGCAGCCCCCATATCAGGATCAGCAAGTGCCTGGTGGGAGGGAAATAGATGGAGGACATCTTAGGCCAGGCGCGGAAGGCGGCTGAGGAGGCGGAGGTTTTCTGGGCCTGCCATGAGGAAACGCCGGTGGGCTTTGAGAGCAACCGCCTGAAGCATCTCCAAACCCGTGAGGTGCGGGGAATGGCGTTGCGCCTCATCAAAGGGGGCCGGATCGGATTTTCGGCCACTACCAAACTTGCCGATAGCCAGGCGCTGGTCGGCAGGGCAGTGGAGACGTCCCAGTTTGGCGCTGAGGCCAAGTTCGAGCTGCCTGCCCCGCAGTCCTATCCCCAGGTTGAGACCTTCGACCCGGGGATAGAGGCGGCCACCATAGAGCAGATGGTGGAGCTGGGCGAGTCTCTGATAGCCAGGGTGCGCCGGCATACCCCGGAGATTCTGTGTGATGCCGGGGTCCTCAAGGCTACGAGCTCGGTTCGTATCCTCAACTCCCGGGGTGGGCAGGCAAGCTATCGCCGCAGCCTCTTCGGTCTGAGCATCGAGGGCACCCTCATTCGGGACACAGATATGCTTTTCGTGGGCGACAGCCAGAGCTCGTGCCACCCGATAACGGACTTCGAGACTGTGGCGCAGACGGTCATAAGGCAGCTGGAAATGGCCAAAAGCCTGGCCTCGGTGCCAACAAAACCATTGCCCGTGCTGTTTACGCCCCACGGCGTAGCCAGCGCCCTGATCTCGCCCCTGGCCCTGGCTTTTAACGGAAAGATGGTGCTTGAGGGAGCATCGCCGCTCAAGGATAAGCTGGGGGAGGTGGTTTTCGACAAACGGCTCTCCCTGGCGGATGATGCCACCATCGCCTATCGGCCTACAAGTCATCCTTGCGATGATGAGGGGATGCCTGCTCAGCGCACCGCCCTTGTGGAGGGGGGTGTGGTGACCGGCTTTCTCTACGACCTGCAGACCGCGGGCCTGGCCGGTGCCCGCAGCACGGGAAACGGCAGCCGGTCCTGGGCAGGCCTGCCCGCCCCCTCGTTGAGTGCTCTTATCATCGGGGAGGGGGAAGCTGACTTCGAGGATATGGTCCGGGATATGAAGGAGGGTTTGGTCATAGAGCACCTCATGGGGGCCACTCAGGGCAACCTCTTGGCGGGGGAGTTCAGCGGCAATGTCCTCCTGGGGTATAAGGTGGAGGCGGGAGAGATCGTGGGTCGGGTGAAAGACACCATGGTCTCGGGCAATGTCTATCAGGTACTGCGAGACCTCGTCGCCATTGGCCGTGAGGCGAGATGGGTGGGCGGTTTCCTGCGAACCCCTGCCCTCTACTGCTCCGGCCTGTCGGTGGCCAGTAAAGGGTGAGCCCCGGGAGATGTGATGCTGTCTGTGGAGTGTAGAGTGCTAGAAGGTCGCCGGGTGAGGCTGCGCCCAAAGCGATTGGGGGATGCGCTCAAAGACTATTCCTGGAGGCGGGATCCGGAACTGGCCCATCTTGATGCCACCCTCCCGCTCGCCATGTCCTTTTCAGGGTACCTGATGAACTACGCTGAGGAGTTGCGCTATCCCAGCCCGAGGCGGCGTCGCTTTGCTGTTGAGGCCCTGGATGGCAGGCATATTGGCAACTGCATGTATTACGACTTCGACGAGGACAGAGGCGAGGCGGAGATAGGCATCATGCTCGGCGACCGGGCCTACTGGGATAAGGGCTGCGGCTCTGAGGTCATCGCCCTCCTCTGCGGCCATATCTTCGATACCACCAGGGTGGAGAGGGTCCACCTGCGCACCTTGGACTGGAATAGCCGGGCGCGGAGGTGCTTTGAGAAGTGCGGCTTCACACTCTGTGGGCACCTCCTCAGCCAGGGATACAACTTCATCCTCATGGAGCTGCGCCGCCCTCGATGGGGGGCTTCGGATCAGGGTGGTGGCTGAGGCTGCCCTCTATCTTGCCATCAGGTCTTTGGCTCGGCAGGTGGTTGGGGTGGGGCTGGGTTGACCAGTTCACGGGCCAGCGAGACCGGCATCAGGAG
>JAUVWM010000064.1 GCA_030604105.1 Dehalococcoidaceae bacterium | reverse complement strand
TAGACAAGGCCTATGCCTCAGGGAAGCTCAATCAGCTCAATGGTGCCCAGGGGAAGCTTTCAGCATTCATAAATCAGCTGGAGCACGGTCCGGCTGCCCGTTTCTCGAAGGCGGGTGAGTGTATCGAGCTTGCCACCTTCGCCGTCAGCTGGATCGACTGAGCGCCCGTCTCTTTGTGCCCCACCCAGCAAATGGCGTCATGAAGGCGCCCCTAGATGCCAAGCCCCTCAGCTATCAGCACCACCGTAATGCGCGGCTTCCGACCCTCCCGGGGCGGCCTCTGGAACTCCACGATCACGGTGAAGCTGCAGATGCGCGCCGGGTGGCGGCAGTCGCTGCACTCACCGGTGACGGCACAGGGTGGCCGGTCCATCCCGTGCTTCAGGTAGTGGCGTCTGGCGTTAATGGGGGCGGCTACATCCCTGATCCGCCTGAATGCCTCATCCAGGTTCGGCACAATCTTGTTGGCACCAGACACCACGATCACCTTCCTGGGCCCGAAGACAAGCCCGCCGACCCGGTTGCCGAAGCCATCGGTGTTGACCAGCTTCCCGTCCAGGGTGATAGCGTTCATCCCGGTGAGGAAGACATCGGCGGAGGCGACCTGCCTCATCAGGTCGATTTGATCGCGCCCGCCTACGGTGAAGGCCCCCTGCGGGCCCACCCGGAACGGGTTGAAGACCCGCTCGCCCCATCGACTCTCAATCTCCTGAGTGATGCCCGCCTGGAGCATGGTGACGGAGTCGCCCAGGCCCACGGTGGCGGCCTCCGGGATCAAACCCAGGACTATGGAACGGGCTTCGTCTCGGTCCCGGGCATAACATGCCCCTATGTTGTTTCGCTCCAGGGCCTTGAGGCACTTCTTCGTCAACTGCTGGTAGTGCCACCTCTGCTCCTGGCTCAGGTCTCGCTCGTCCAGCAATACACGCCTCGCTTTCTGCCATCCGGCGATGATGATTTGCGGAGGATGTGATCACCGCGCCGGAAGCCATAATACACCGGCAGGCGAAGCCGAGCAAGAGAGGAATCGCTCAGGAAACTCGAGGCTGAAAGGCAGGCAAAGCCGGCAGTCTATATGACAGGTGACCTAGCACCCGCACCGGGCAGGCTGCCATCAGTTGAGGTGGCCCATCAGTTGAGGTGGCATTGAAGCCAAGGCCCGATGTCAGCGCGAGATATGAGGTGAGGCTCCCGGTAACTCCCCACCAGACGCTCCTCCAGGGTCCATTTCCTCGCCATAACCCCCGTCGATAGCGAGAATTCGTAATACCAGAAGTTGGTATAAAGGAGCCTTTCCACATCCAGGCGGAATGGGCCGTCCCCAAGATCGGAGGACAGCAACTCCAAGACCAATGCCTCATAGATCTGGCGAGTGGTGGCGTCTCCGCCCCGCAGAACTGTCTCGATGGCCTGGACGGCATATTCCTCCAGAATCTCTCCATCCGGGCCTTGGCTGGGTGAGCCTCCCAGAATGCCGGAGACAAGGACGAAGTTCTGCCAGCCCGATAAAGCGCCGTTACCGTCCACGCTGACATCCAAGAGGGCGATATCTCCCAGGGGGAGGAAATTCTCATCCAGGGGGACGAAGAAGGTTTCCCCCGACCTCTCCATCATCTCCCACATACAGATGCGCTTCCCGGGCCGGGCTTTACAGGGCTCACCACTGATATCCCCTTGCCCCTCACCCCGGTTGCCAAAATCCCTCTGGATCAGCATTCTCTCCCTCCACGACGCCAACTCAAAGATAGGGACAGGTAAATAGTAGGGGCCAGGGGAAAGCCCCACAATGGCTCTTTAGTCCCTGCCGACCATGTTACCTTGGTACCATTTGAGAACGAGAAAAGGGCCTCCGCCACCCCATCTCTAGAGAAGGTGCCGTAGTTCAGGGCAGGGGCGATTCTACATAGACCTCTTGCCATTCGGCCCGATCCGAAATACAATGGGGCCGCAGCGATGCGCGAAGGGGGTAGCATGAAATTCGCAGGCAAAGTAGCTATTGTCACCGGGGCGAGCCGAGGCATCGGCAAGGCGACCGCTCTCGGCTTCGCCAGGGAGGGAGCGGATGTGGTCGTGGCAGCGAGGACGGAGAGCCCGGAGCAGTACTCCCTGTCTGGCACCATCCACCAAACCGCCGACGAGATCCGCGCCTTGGGCAGACGCGCCCTCGCTGTCAGGACCGACGTCACCAAAGAGGATAGCGTGGAGGAGATGGTGCGCCTCACCCTGGAGCAGTTCGGGCGTATAGACGTCCTGGTGAACAATGCCGCGGTGGCTTTCTACTCCAAGGTGGCGGAGACACCGGCTAAGCGCTGGGATCTGGTGACAAATGTCAACCTGAGAGGCACCTTTCTCTGCTCGCGGGCGGCGCTGCCAGCAATGATGAAGCAGGAGTCGGGCAGCATCGTCAACATCTCCTCCTATGCAGCTGACAGGAACGGGCCAATCTACATCGGCCTCGCCTACTGCGTCGCTAAGGCCGCCATCGAGCGCTTCACCAACGCGCTGGCAGACGAGGTCCTCGATCACAGCATTGCGGTGAATGCCATCAAGCCAAGGGGAGAGGTGGACACCGAGGGCATGAGGTACTGGAACCCCGATGCCGACTTCTCCAGATGGGACAAGGCTGAGGACTTCATGGTGAGGGGAATTCTATTCTTGGGCTCCCAGACCGCCGCCGGGGTCACCGGACAAGTCTTTGTGGATGAGGACCTGTGCCGAATTTACCGGCTCTAGGCAGGGCCCAAGGCATCAAAGCTATCGCCAAGGGGTAGTGCGATTCAAACCAGCGGGGCGAGACATTGCCCACAGCAGCTAGAGGGCGGCGATGAATAGAGTCAGGCCAGTCCCCAAGAAGGGGTCGACTCTACATGACTATCCCTACGCCACGCCCGGGCGCAAGTGCCCTCATTTCTGGATCATCAATGTCACCCCACCCGGCCCCAGCCATTGCCTTCACCACTGCCTCTACTGTTATGCCCAGCACGCCATCTATTCCGATTACTCGGACGACACCCTCGTCTACAACAACCTGCCCGAGCTCGTGGAAAAGGACCTGAAAAGGATAGCGCTCTGTCCTCCCATCTCCATGTCAAACACCTCTGATCCCTGTCAGCCTATCCCCGAGCTCAGGGCTGAGGTGAAGCGCCTCGTTCAGCTTTTGATGAGCTACGGCGTCTCCTTCTCTATCACCACGAAGGGCGACCCCGGCTTTCTGCTCGAACTGCCTGGCTTTGTCCACTACAGGCCCAAGTTCATCGCCGTCACCATCGAAGGCACTGCGGATATCACCGCACTGCTCTCGCCTTCGGCCCTTACCTTCGAGAAACGGGTCGAGGTGGTTCGGCGGCTGTCCGGCCTTGGAATCGATACCCTGATCCGCTTCGACCCCGTCTTCATTCACCTTTTCCAGGCTGTCTACGGCCACTCCTGGTTTGACAAGATCGAGGGCCTTATCGATACCTTCGCCGGCGCCGGGGCAAAGCACAGAGTATGCAGTACCGGAAGGCTTTCCAAAAAGCCGGTCTACCCCGCTCACGGCGTGGGAGATAGCCTGTGGCAGCGGGTGCTGGACGTGGTCCAGGCGCACTCACCTGCGGCAGCCAGGTGCTTTCAGCGAGACTATTGCTACCAGCGCGGGGGAACCAGCCAAGGCTATCTCCTGGAAAGAGACCTGAGGCTCCGCTTTCATCGGAGGCTGAGGGCTGTTGTCGAAAGTAGAGGGATGACCTATGCCACGTGCCAGGAACTCGGCGCCCAGGAGTGTGACTCGGAGGGGCTTCCCCATTGCCAGCGCTTCCTGTTGCCCTTCGCCGGGAAGCAGAGCGATGGCCGGTTCAAAGCCATTGAAGGCTGCGCTGCCAATTGCCACATCTCCTGTCGCGGCCTCGCCCATCCTCCCTGCGGGCAGCCAAAGCTTGCCTCACCCCAGCCCTTCAAAGTAAGCTATCTAAGGGGAGGGCGAAGCTAATCTGGGCCCTACCCCGCCTCCAGGCATCCAGGTCCATCGTTCCGCTGGCAAGCGGCCTGGGCGCAAACTGCGCCGCCCTCTATTTATCAGCCAGGCCGCACCGGGAGAACGATGTGGGAATCCCCAATGGCAAGATCATAGTCTCCTTCGTCGTCTTTGGTGACCCTAAATGATACCGTTGCCTTTTTACCAGCGGCCACGGTGATATCCTTTGTTTCCACTTCGACGCCGTCAACCTGAAGGACGGCTGTATAGGTACCCTCGATCTCCCCTACGTTTGTTACCTCGGCCTTGAGGGTGGTGGGCTTGCATAAAGTCGCTACCCTGGGAGTGGCACTAATCGGGCCGACCTCGAACTCCGCAGGCCTAACTACCATGAGAGTCCCCTTCAGGTCACCGACCTCGATCTCGTAGCTGCCCAGAGACTCTTTTGCCACGCTGAACGCCACACGCCCGGTGTCCCCTTCCGCAACGCTGACTTCCTCCGTTTGCGCCTCAGCGCCATCTATCTTGAGCTCCGCCGTGTAGGCCCCCTCAGAACCCCCGACATTGGTGACCTCCACAGAGACAGTCGCAGTCTCACCAGCAGCCACCGGGTTTGGTGAGATCTCAAGCGAGCCAACCTCAAACTTGGCCCCTTCCGTACAGCCGACTGACAGGGCCGATATAGCCACGATGACAATGAGAACTGTGGCCAGGACCTTCAATGGCTTCACCGAACTGCCTCCTCCATTGTTTCCAGGTCGTTTGATGACGAAGAGCAACGAAAATGCCCGGTCGGGCCAGGCTGATGCAGGTACTCATATGAAGCTCACCTGCCAAAGCTAGCACACCTATCGAGGCCTGTCAAGGAAGGAGCTGTAAGCGTAGAGAAGACCCCATCTTTATCATGGGGGAAATTGACAGGAGCCTGGGCTTTCGTGTAGGCTTATCCCAGGCAACAACCTCTGGATGGCAGCGAAAGCTGTTTCGATTCGGACATGCCCCCCATCTTGGTTGCCCACATCAAGAAAGGAGATATCTATGGAACTGCCAAATATCATTTACAACAAAATGGGAACAGCCGCCCAGATTATCTTCAACCGCCCGGAGAAGTTAAATGTTATGGACTTTCCCGGAGATGGCGGCATCTATGACAGTTTCATGAAGGCGCTGGATATGGCCGAAGATGATGATGAGCTTAAGGTAGTGGTCATTAAGGGAGCGGGGCGTGCCTTCTGCGCCGGACACGACCTCAACAGAATCTACCATGTTTACGAGGAGAAGGATGCCGAACCGGGAAAGAGACGCCCCAGCCAGAGAGCCAGGCTAAATATCGACCGCAAATGGCTGTGGGGACACCAGAGACTCCTCCTTTTCCCCAAGGTGACCATCGCCCAGGTGCACGGCCAGTGTATTGGAGAGGGAGCGCAATTTGCCGAGCTATGTGATTTTACCATAGTCAGCGAGGATGCCCACATAAGCCACGCTGAGCAGCGGCTGGGGTTCTCCGGCAGCGGCCTGAACCTCATACCGCTCTATCAGATGCTGGGCTATAAGCGGGCAAGGGACATACTTCTCACCGGCAGAAGCTTCGACGGAATAGAGGCAGAGAGCATGGGATGGGCCACAAAAGCTGTCCCCCTTGACAAGCTGGAAGAAGAGGTGGACAAGCTGGTCAAGCAGATCAGCCTCCTGCCCTATGATGGCATTGCCATCGGCAAAGCGACCAATCACTTCATCTGCGACATTTTGGGCTTCGGCCATGGCTGGGTGGAGGGCTACCTCTCGCACACCCTGTTCACCAACCTCCGCTTCGAGGAGGGCGAATATAACTTCGTCAGGGAACGGCGGTCTAAGGGGGCGAGAGCCGGCTTCCACAAGAGGGACGAGCGCTATATGGAGGCCTAGGCTATCCCCAGCCCTTAGAGCTACTTCCCTGGAGGTGCGGTTGCAGCTGGCCGATTTCTTAGAAAAGCCTATGCCACCTCAAAAGGTGGCATTAATGTGGTTCGACTCGTTCTCTGGGATCGCCATCAAAACCCCATCAACCAGAATTATGATCGACCCGGTGGGCATCAAGCCAGCACAGTTCAAAGTAGATGCCATTGTAGTCACCCACGAACACTATGACCACCTCGATACCAAGCTGGTCACCACACTGCAGCATGAGACCGGAGCACCGGTAATCACCACTCCATTTGTGGCCCGCCAACTGAAGCTGGCGAAGGACAAGGTCAGGGTAATGAGGATCGGCGATTGCCTCAATATCAATAATGTGCGGTTGCTCGCTGAATACTGTGAGCACCCCGCCAATGAGGCCCTGTCCTTTATCATCACCACGGAAGACGGCATCACCATCTATCACCCCGATGATAGCGAGCCCTTCCCGGCAATGGCAACCTTGGGCAATAGATATCGACCCGACATATTGCTATATTTGGCCGATTCCCCAAACGCGGCGGCACAGATAGCTAAATTGATAGGCCCCAAGATCGTCCTCTCCTGCTTCCACGATGAAATCAGCTCGACGGACTTTGGCGAGTGCCTAAGGATGGAACTGCCCGGGGTGGAAACCAGAGCCCTGAAACGGCTTGAGCCTTACTGCTATCCCCGGACGCCGAAGGAATAGGGGGCCAATGCCTCTCGTTTTGCCAGCGCTTCCTATATCTCAAGCGCGACGAAGTAGCCCTCTGCCACCGCCGACATTATGTTCCGCGGCTCTACGCAGTCGCCGACAAGCTTAAGCTCGGGGACCTTCCCCTCCAGCGCCTGATATAACTCGGTGTCAGGCGAGCTGCCGGCGGCAAGGACAACGGTGTCCGCCTCAACAGTCTGTCTCTTCCCCTCCCCGGCGGTTATGATCACACCCCGATCGGTTATCTCCTGATAACGCACGCTCGTCAGCATGGTGATGCCGCTGGCAGAAAGCCGAGCGAGCAGGTGTTCCCTAACCGTGGGATTCACCTTTGTCGCCACCTCATCGCCTCGCCTCATCAAGGTCACCTCCCTGCCCCCGGCAGCGAGGAACTCGGCGGTCTCACAGCCAACGAGCTCGGCACCGATGATGGCGACCTTGTCGCCCACCTCGGCTTTGCCGGTCAGCACATCGACGGCGGCGACCACGTTCGGCCTGTCGATCCCAGGAATCTGCGGGGTAGCTTGCCTCACGCCCGTGGCCAGGATCACCACGTCCGGCCTGGCCTCCTCGACCAGGGCTGCGCTGACGTGCTGGCCCAGTTCAACCCTCACCCCCAGCGCCGAAAGCTGGCTGCGCTGGTAGTCGGCGAAGGTCTCCAGCACCTCTTTATAGGGCGGGATAGACGCCAACAGCAGCTGTCCGCCCAGCCTTTGCCCTGCCTCATACAGCACCACATGGTGTCCCCTCAGTGCGCTTACCCTCGCCGCCTCCATACCAGCAGGCCCACCGCCAACTACAAGCACCTTCTTCGGCCTATCAGCCCTGCGGACGACGCCTTCCTGCTCCCTGCCTGCAGCCGGGTTCACCACGCACCGCAGCGGTTCGCGCCAGCTAATGACGCAGTCCACACAGGTCCAACAGCCGATGCAGGGCCTTATCTCATCCAGTTTTCCCGAGGCGGCCTTGTTAGGAAGCTCAGGGTCGGCGATCAGGGCCCGGCCAATCGCCACCAGGTCCGCCCTTCCCTCCTCGATCACCTTCTCCGCGGTCCCGGCGTCGATCCTGCCCACCGCTATCACCGGCACGTTGACCGCGCTCTTGACCGCCTCAGCGAAACGCACCAGGTTGCCAGGCGGTTGTGCCATTGGCGGGGCAGCGTAAGGGCTGACCCCGTAGCCGAATACGGACACATGAATGGCATCGGCGCCGGCGTCTTGCGCCATTCGGGCCGCCTGCTGCGCCTCCTCGGTGCTGAGGCCCGCCTCAGCACCGAACTCCCTGCCATTCAGACGACACCAAACCGGGTACTGCCCACCTACCAGCTCTCTGGTTGCCCCTATTGTTTCGATGAGAAACCTGGCCCTGCCCCCTATTCCCCCGCCGTAGACATCGCTTCGCCGGTTGAAGAATGACGAGAGAAACTGCGCGATCAGGTAGCCATGCGCTCCGTGTATCTCCACGCCATCACAGCCGGCGCTCTGCGCCCGCCTGGCCGCCCTC
>JAUVWM010000034.1 GCA_030604105.1 Dehalococcoidaceae bacterium | reverse complement strand
GTCCGGTCACCGAAAGGCTCCAGGGCGAAGCCATATCCCGATAGCGCCTCGCCGTGCCCCTTCAGAAGCTCCTCCTGGCGGGCGGTAACCTCAATGGTCACCAGCTCCAGAAGCCCCTGAACCTCCACCTCCTGTCGCTGCCTCTGGGCACGGACCCTGTCGCAGAGGACACGCTCGTGGGCCGCGTGCTGATCGATGAGATAGAGCCCCTCAGGCCCTTCAGCCAGGATGTAGCTGCCGGATAGCTGGCCCAGGACGCGGAGAATGGGCAGCGATGCCTGGGGGAGAGGGGCAGCCAGGGGTGGAGCGGGCGGGCCGGCCTCGATACTTCCCGGTGCCCACAGGGTTGGCCCGGGCACCCGGGGCGAAGGCGGCGGGGGCTGGGCAGCGATCCGAGGCACAGGCGCCCCGGACACCAGAGCCCCCCTCACCGCCCTCTGCAGCGTGCTGAAGATTACCCCCTCCTGCCGGAACCTGACCTCGGTCTTGGTGGGATGGACGTTGACGTCCACATCCTGAGGGGGCAGTGAGATATTGATGACAGCGATGGGATGTTTCCCCGCCATCAGCAGAGCGTGATAAGCTTCCTCCACGGCGCGAGCAAGCATGCGGCTGTTCACCCAGCGTCGGTTGACGAAGAAGCTCAGGTAGCCCCGGCCGGAGCGGGCCACCGAGGGCGGGCTCACCATCCCGCTGACCTGAGGCAGCGGGGCCATAGCCTCAGCCGGTGGCCCTTCATCCCTGGCCGCTACCTCCAGCATCGCCTGGGCCACCTCCAGGCCGTAGAGTTCCAGCAACACGTCTCTCAGATTGCCGCTGCCCGGAGTGCGCAGAGCCGCCCGCCCCTCGAGGAGCAGGGTAAACCTTACCTCAGGGAAGGCAAGGCTGTATTGGCTGACCACAGTGGCGATGTGGCCGTTCTCCGTGGCTGATGACTTGAGGAATTTGAGCCGGGCGGGGAAGTTACGCAGCAGGTTGCGCACGGCGATGGTGGTTCCCGGGGGACGTCCTCGCTGCCCTTTGCCCCTGCCGAGGCCATCCCTCATCTCGAGATAGGTGCCTGCCTCTTCATCGGCGGTGCGGGTGAGGATGTCCACCTCGGCCACAGCCGCGATGCTGGGCAGCGCCTCCCCCCTGAAGCCGAGGCTGACGATGTTCCCCAGGTCAGCCAGGGTGTTGATCTTGCTGGTGGCATAGCGACGAAAGGCGAGCTCCACCTGCCCGGAGGGGATGCCTGCGCCATTATCTACCACCCTGATGAGGTTTACCCCACCACCCCGCACCTCGATCGTGATCTGGGTGGCGTTGGCATCCAGGGAGTTTTCCACCAGCTCCTTGACCACGGAGGCTGGCCTTTCCACCACTTCGCCGGCAGCGATCTTGGAAGCCACTTCCGGCATCAGGACCCTGATCGCTTCCTTCATGCCCACACCCGGCATGCCCACACCCGGTCTCCGGCTGTAGTGGGCCGCTCTCCCTCGACCTGGATCACGCCCGAGGCACTCCAGCCGATTGCCAGAAGCCGGCAAAGGGTTGGCTGGTCAGGATCTCCTCAGCCCCCTGGATAATGGCGTCGATGAGTTCCTTTACGCTGACCACCTTGTCGATAGCGCCCACAGCCAGCGAGCCGCCGGCCCGCACGATCTCACCCTCAGCCACGAGGCTCATGTCCAGGCTCGCATCATCTGCCCTCCCCATCATCACATTCTCAAGCTTTTGCAGCCACTCAAGTGTGGGCAGGGAGTCCCTCAGCGCCATCACCTTAGCCAGCTCCTTGGGATTGGGGGGTGCCAGAGACCGGTCGCGGACCACGGGGTCGGAGGGATCGTCATCGACCAGCCCCTGCTTGTAGCGGTCAGAGACGGGGCACTCCTTGGTGGCCATGAAAACGGTGCCCAGGTAGATAGCCTCAGCCCCCATAGCCAGGGCCGCCAGAAAGCCGCGAGCGTCCCCGATGCCGCCAGCGGCGATTACGGGAACCTTTATTTGCCGGACAGCCAGGGGAATGCCTATCAGGGTGGGGAGCTGAATGGAGCTCTTGAATCCAACCCCCTCCAGCCCCACGATCACCACCGCGTCTGCCCCCTGGCGCGCCGCTGCCAGCGCGTGTTTCAGGCTGGCTACCTTGTGGATCCACTTCACCCCGGCTTCCTGCAGCCGTTTCCCGTACTCATCGCCCCGGTAGCCGGCGGTCTCAACGGCGGGAATGCCCTCTTCAAGGCATACCTCCAGCTGTTCATCGATCCGGGGGCAAGCGGGTATACTGAGGTTTACCCCAAAGGACCTGTCGGTCATGGACCTGGCTCTACGTATATCCTCACGCAGCCCCTCAGGGGTGCGGAGCGCCGAGGCGGTAATGAGGCCGAAGCCACCAGCCTGAGAGGTGGGGGCAGCGATGGCTGAGGTGCCGAATCCACCGAAGGCACCCTGAATGATGGGATACCTGCAACCTAGCATTGCAGTGACCCTGGTATTCCACTCCATGTTCAACCTCCTTTGCCATCCATTTTACCCCCTGCCGGGGGAGGGGGCAATGCCCACTACCGGCTTTCCTTAGCCTTCCGCTGCAGCTCATAGAGCTTGGTGATGGCCTCCAGAGGTGTCATGGAGGATATGTCCAGCTTGAGCAGCTCATCCAGCAGAGATGAGCTTTCCCTGAAGAGGGGGAGCTGCCGGGAGGAGCGGCGAGCTCCGGGCGCTCGCCGCATCCCCTCCCGCTGACGGCCCCCCTCAAGCTCAGCCAACACCTCTTGAGCCCGGTGCACCACCGACCTGGGCAACCCTGCCAGTTGCCCCACGTGGATGCCATAGCTCTTGTCAGCGCCGCCGGGGATGATCTTGTAGAGGAAGACCACCTTCCCCCCCTCCTCCGTCACCGCCACGTTGAAATTCTTGGCCCGGGGCAGGACACTGGCCAGCTCCACCAATTCGTGGTAGTGGGTGGCGAAAAGCGTCTTGGCCCCCAGTTGAGGCTGGTTATGGATGTATTCCGCTACCGCTCGGGCTATGGAGATTCCATCGTAGGTGCTGGTGCCGCGCCCGATCTCGTCGAGGATGATTAGGGACTTGGCAGTGGCATTGTTCAGGATGCTTGCCGTCTCCACCATCTCCACCATGAAGGTGGACTGCCCGGCGACGAGGTCGTCCCGGAGGCCAACCCTGGTGAAGATGCGGTCAACCAGCCCAATAGTTGCCGACTCGGCGGGGACGAAGCTGCCGATCTGGGCCAGGAGCACGATGAGGGCTACCTGCCTCAGATAGGTGGACTTGCCCGACATGTTGGGGCCGGTGAGAATGACCAGCTGGGCATCTTGATTGGAAAGATAGGTATCGTTGGGGACAAAGCTATCGGTCTCCAGGGCCTGTTCCACCACGGGATGGCGGCCCCCGGCAATGATTATCTCGTCCTCGGCTGTCAGCCTGGGGCGGACATGCCTGTAGCGCGAGGCCACCTCGGCCAGGGCGGAGGAAACGTC
Source organism: Dehalococcoidaceae bacterium (assembly GCA_030604105.1). Classification (GTDB taxonomy): domain Bacteria; phylum Chloroflexota; class Dehalococcoidia; order JAUVWM01; family JAUVWM01; genus JAUVWM01. Next base: position 7,691 of record JAUVWM010000034.1, on the reverse strand, counting down.
GATGTGGGCCAGTGCCGCGGCTGTAGCCAGCAGGCGCCGGCTTGAAGCTGCCACCTGGTGGCATACCTGGCGGAAGATGGCGCCCTCAAGCTCAGCTATCCTTTCCTGGGCATTGAGGATGGAGGACTCATATTCTTTGAGCTCCGGGGTGAAGAAGCGCTCCGCCCCCACCAGGGTCTGCTTGCGGATAAAGTTGGCGGGCACCTGGGGCAGATTGGGCTTGCTGACCTCGATGTAATAGCCGAAAACCCTGTTATAGCCCACCTTGAGCGATTTGATCCCGGTCCGCTGCCGCTCCTGGCGCTCCAGGTCGGCCAGGTATTGCTTGGCACTCTTGGATGCGGTGCGGATGTCATCCAGCTCGGATGAGAAGCCGGGCCTCACCACCACGCCATCGCCGGGGGCGGCCGCAGGCTCCTCAACGATGGCCTGGGAGATGAGCGTCACAATGTCGGGGCAGGCTTTCAGCTCCCCCAGGAGCCAACCCAGGGCAGCGCCATCGGCCTTGTCTCCAGCCTCCAGCGCTGAGCTTATCTCGGCGACCCTCTCCAGGCTACGGCGCAGGGCCACCACCTCCCGGGGCGTGGCGATGCCGCCGGCGATCCGGTTGGTCAGGCGCTCCAGGTCGGCTACCCGGCCGAGGAGGGCGATGACCTCAGCCCGGGCAAGGGTGTCCCGGTGAAACCAGTCAACCGCATCCTGTCGCCTGTTGAGCTCTGCTATGTCCAGGAGCGGTTGCCCCAGCCACCTCCTGAGCAGCCTGCCGCCCATGGCCGTCCTGGTCAAATCGATAACCGAGATGAGGGAGACACCTGTCGTCCCCGGGCGGCCGCTGCCGAATAGCTCCAGGTTACGCTGCGTCTGGGAATCGAGGGTCATAAAGGACTGGGTGGAGTAGGTGGCAAGGCGGGTCAGCTGTCCCAGAGCCCCCTTTTGCGTGTGACCCAGGTAATGGATGATGGAGCCCGCCGCCCTGATGGCCAGGGGGAGGTGAGCGCAGCCGTAACCCTCCAGCGAGGCGGACTGGAAATGATCGAGCAGTAGCTGGCGAGCTGTCTCCAGCTCGAAGCATTGCCCCTCTAAGGGGGTCACCGGTGCCGGCAGCGGGGAGGGGGGCGGCTCGGAGCCCTTGGGGACGAGGATCTCGGCGGGACGCAGGCGCTCCAGCTCGGCCAAAGCCCGCTGCCCTGTAAGCTGGGTGGTGGCGAACTCGGCGGTGGTGATATCGACATAGGCGATGCCACTCTGGTCCCCATCGCTCACCAGCGCCGCCAGATAGTTATTGGCCTTTCCCTCCAGCAGGCTGGGCTCGACCACGGTGCCCGGGGTCACCACCCGGACAACCTCGCGCCTGACCAGCCCCTCGGTGGCACCGGGCTGGCTCAGCTGCTCGCAGATGGCAACCTTGTAGCCCCTGCTCACCAGCTTGGCCAGATAGTTATCCAGGGCATGGCAGGGTATCCCGGCCATAGGCACCCTGTGCCCCTTGCCCATCTCCCTCGAGGTGAGGACGATCTCCAGCTCCCGGGAGGCGATCTGGGCATCGTGGTCAAAGGTCTCGTAGAAGTCGCCGAGGCGGAAGAAGACTATGGCCTCAGGATAGCCTTGCTTGATCCTGAGGTACTGTCGCCTGATGGGGGTCATGTCACTTTCCCGGCCGCTTTTGTGGTTATTCTACCTTAAATGGGGGCTTGAGGGGAAGACGGGGACCGGGCGGCGGGTGGGGTTTCACTCTCTCAAGTGGGCGTCGATGGAGGCAGCTGCCCTCTTGCCTGCTCCCATGGCGCTGATCACGGTGGCAGCGCCGGTGACGATATCGCCCCCGGCCCAGACCCCGGGCTTGGTCGCCTTGCCGGTCTGCTCGTCGGCGACCACGGTGCCCCGGCGGGTAACCTCCAGCCCCTGGCTGGTGGCGGGCACCAGGGGATTGGGGGTGGTGCCCAGGGCAACAACCACAGTGTCGATATCCATGACGAACTCGCTGCCCGGCCTGGGGATGGGGCGGCGCCGGCCGCTGGCATCGGGCTCGCCCAGTTCCATCTCGATGCATTCCATGGCCGTCACCAAGCCCTGGCCGCCGTCCACAAACCTGGTGGGGTTGGCCAGGAACCTGAAGATTATGCCCTCCTCCTGGGCGTTTTCCACCTCCTCATGCCGGGCCGGCAGCTCCACTTCGGAGCGTCGATATACTATGTAGACCTTCCTGGCACCAAGCCTGAGGGCGCATCGGGCTGAGTCCATGGCCACATTGCCGCCGCCGATCACCGCCACCTTTTGCCCCATGCCGAGCGGGGTGTCGTACTCAGGGAAGAGGTAGGCTTTCATCAGGTTGGTTCGGGTGAGGAATTCATTGGCGGAGTAGATGCCGCTGAGGTTCTCGCCGGGGACGTTTAGAAACATGGGCGATCCCGCCCCAGTGCCCAGAAAGACAGCCTGGTAGCCACTGCCCAGAAGCTCATCGACGGTGACGACCTTGCCCACCACCCAGTCCAGCCTGATCTCCACCCCCAGAGATTTCACGTAGTCGACCTCGACCTGGACGATATGTTTGGGCAGCCTGAACTCGGGGATGCCGTAGACCAATACCCCACCGGCAACATGCAGCGCCTCGAAGATGGTGACCTCGTGCCCCAGCTTGGCCAGGTCGGCGGCGGCGGTCAGTCCCGCAGGCCCGGCCCCAACAACGGCCACCCGCTTGCCCGTGGGCTGGGGGCGCACCACCTGGGGCCTGCTGGCCGGCGGCTGGGCCAGCTCCCAATCGGCGACATACCTCTCCAGACGGCCAATGGCAATTGGCGCTCCCCTTTTGGCGAGCGAACAGGTGGCTTCACACTGGCTCTCCTGGGGACAGACCCTTCCGCAGATCCCGGGCAGGCTGTTCTTGCCCTTGAGTATATGCACTGCCTGCGGCATGTCACCTGCACGTAGTGCCTCGATGAAATCGGGGATGTCCACCTCCACGGGGCAGCCTTCGACGCAGCCGCGCTTAGGACACTGGATGCAACGGTTTGCCTCCTCTATCGCCTGTTCCCCAGTGTACCCCAGAGCTACTTCGTTGAAATTCTTGGCCCTCGCCCTCGGCCTCTGCTTGGGCATGGACACCCGGTTTAGATTCAGCTGCGGCATAGCTATCCCCCCAACTCACGGCCTGCGACAGCCCTGCTCCCATAGCTCCAGCGACTGCTTTTCCTGATCAAGATAGGTGCGCTGCCGAGCGAAGAGCAGGTCCCAATCCACCTCATGGCCATCGAAGTCGGGCCCATCGACGCAGGCGAACTTGGTAACACCAGCCACAGATACCCGGCAGCAGCCGCACATTCCGGTGCCATCAACCATGATCGGGTTAAGGCTGACTATGGTCTTGACACCGAAGGGTTGTGTGGTCTTAGCGCAAAACTTCATCATAATGCTGGGGCCGATGGCGATGACCCGGTCTATCCTCTGGCCGCTCTCAAGCAATTCCTTCAGTGGCTCGGTGACCACCCCCTTGCGGCCGTAGGAGCCATCATCGGTGGTCACTATCAATTGATCGCTGACATTGCCCAGGCGATCCTCCCAGAAGAGCAGGTCTTTGCTCCGTGCCCCCATAATTGAGATCACCTTATTCCCCTTCTCCCTCAGAGCCCGAGCAATGGGCACTATGGTGGCCACGGCAAAGCCCCCGGCAACAGAGACCACGGTGCCGAACCTCTCGACCTCGGTGGGCAAACCCAAAGGTCCGGCGAAGGTGGCCAGGGAGTCGCCGGCCTTCAATGTGGCCAGCTGGCGGGTGGTCTTACCCGCCTCCATGAAAACTATGGTTACGCTGCCCTCATCCCGATCCCAGTCGGCGATGGTAAGCGGGATGCGCTCCCCCCGCTCATCCACCCTTATGATAACGAACTGCCCTGCCTGGGCCTTGCGGGCCACCGCAGGTGCAGCAATCCTCATCACATGAATGCCGGGTGCCAGCTTATCTCGGGATAAAATCACGTATATTCAGCCTCCGTGGTCCTTCTCCAGCCCACGGCGCACACCTTAAGCTCGGGTATTTCGGCCACCGGGTCGAGAGCGGGATTGGTGGGGTGAAACCTCACTGGCCAACAGGCCCAAAAATGGCGATCTCTGCGATCGCCCCCTGAAAGGTAACCTTTAGTGAAGCCCAAATTATAGTTTACCAGGAAACGAGGCAGAATTCAAGTCCAGCCTGCCCCCCATCCCGCGCCTCTCGGACTGGGTGGGGCTATGCTATGATGAACCGCCGTTATCCTTTTTCCTGGAATTCCCCCGGCGGCCCTCTCTGCAAGGTTGATTTGGGTATTGCGCCCGGGCGAAAATCTGCGATAATAGAGGCTCAAGGGGGTATGTGTTGGCCGTTATCGCCATTATCGGGTTGGGCCTTATCGGAGGCTCAATGGGTTTGGCCCTGAGAGAGGCAGGGTGGGAGGGGCTGGAGCTTGTGGGCTATGCGCGCCGCCCCGAGGCTGCCTCCCAGGCGCTGAGGCTGGGGCTTGTGGATAGAGCTGAGTCGAACCTGGCTGCGGCTGTGGAGAAGGCGGACCTGGCCATCATAGCCACGCCGCCGACGGCGGTGCGCGAGATTTTGGCTCAGATCGCAGCTCACCTGCCTAGCCGCTGCGTGGTCAGCGATACTGCCAGCACCAAAGCCCAGATCCTTGAGTGGGCAGCGCAGCATTTGCCGCCCACGGTCAGCTTTGTGGGCGGGCATCCCATGGCTGGAAGGGAGCTCTGGGGCATGGGGGCTGCCCAGGCCAGTCTCTTCCACGACTGCACCTATTGCCTGGTGCCGGCACCCAATGCCACCGCGGAGGCGGTTCAGCTGGTAATGAAGGTGGTGGAGAAGATAGGTGCCCGGCCTTGCCTCATCGGCGCCGAGGAACATGACCGCCTGGTGGCTGGCATCAGCCACCTTCCCCTGCTGCTTTCGGCGGCTCTGGTAGCAACCACCACCGAAAGCGGTTCCTGGCCCCAGATGGCGAAGCTGGCGGCCACGGGCTATAGAGACCTTACCCGCCTCGCCTCGGGAAATCCCGAGATGAGCCGGGACATTTGTCTCACCAATCAGGCAGCTATCACCGAGTGGGTGGATCGGTTCATCGGGGAGCTGAGCGAATTTCGCCGCCTGGCAGCCGAGGGGGGTGGGGAGCTGGAGGGAGCCTTCGCCAGGGCCAGACAGGCACGGGAGGACTGGCTGCGGGGGGCGAGGGCTGGCGGGGTGGACCATGGATAAAAGGATCAGGGCCTGCGCCAGCCTGAGGGGCGAGATCACCCCACCGGGCGATAAGTCCATCTCCCACCGGGCTATCATCCTCAACAGCATAGCCGAGGGCAGAGCCAGGATCGATAACCTTTGCCCTGGGGCTGACTGCCAGTGCACCATCGCCTGTCTGCAGGCCCTGGGGGTGGGGATCAAGGGGCCGGAGCCTCTGGGCTCTCCCCAGGCCATCGAGGTCCTGGGGGTGGGCAGGGGGGGGCTGAGGGAAGCGCCCAATACGCTCGATGCCGGGAACAGCGCCACCACGATGCGTCTGCTCGCCGGTCTACTGGCAGCTCAACCTTTCCTATCCATCATCACCGGAGACGACTCCCTTCGGTCCCGGCCCATGGAGAGGCTGATCCAGCCCCTTCGCCTGATGGGAGCCGAGATCTGGGGGAGGCAGGACGACTCTCTGGCCCCGCTGGCCATCAGGGGAGGCAGGCTCAGGGGCATAACCTACGCCCTGCCTGTCCCCAGCGCTCAGCTGAAGTCTGCCCTGTTGCTGGCTGGCCTTTGGGCTCAGGGGGACACCGTCCTCGAGGAGTCCGCTCCCTCCCGCGACCACAGCGAACGGCTGCTTCAGGCCATGGGTGCCAAAATGGAGGTAGATGACGGCCGGATCGCCATCGCCCCCGTGTCCGCCCCGCTCATGTCCCTGGACCTGCGCATCCCGGGCGATATCAGCGCCGCCGCTTACTGGCTGGTGGCCGGGGCGATTCATCCCGATGCCCAGATCAAGGTGACGGGTTGTGGCATCAACCCCACCCGCACCGGCATTATCGATGTCCTGCGGGCAATGGGGGCAAACCTTAAAGTGGAAAACCAGCGAATGGAAGGGGGTGAGCCGGTTGCTGACCTTTTACTGAAATCCGGCGATCTGATAGCTACCAAGATCGATGCTCAGATTATTCCCAGACTTATCGATGAGATCCCAGTGATCGCCGTAGCCGCCTCGATGGCTCGGGGCACCACGGTGATAGAAGATGCTGCCGAGCTTCGGGTGAAGGAGACAGATAGGATCAGAACTACCGTCGATGAGCTATCCAAGCTTGGGATCAGGGTGGAGGAGCTGCCCGAGGGCATGGTCATACATGGGGAGGGGAGGTTGCGGGGCGCCGAGGTTGATAGCCACCATGACCATCGACTGGCAATGGCCCTGGCAGTAGCCGCCCTTGTGGCAGAGGGGGAGACGGTGGTTCGCAATGCCGAGGCGGTAGATATGTCGTATCCCGCCTTTTGGCAGGAACTGGAAAAGCTGGGCCAGCAATGATTAAAATCATACTCTAGGGGTTGCCATGGTTGCAGAATTACTTCATATTGGTTTCAGCAATATCCTGGCCGTAAATAGGGTTATCGCGATTGTGTCCCCAAATTCGGCGCCGACCAAGCGAATGGTTCAGGAGGGGAAGGGCAAGGGGCTGATCATCGATATGACCAATGGCAGAAGAACCAAGGCTGCTATCGTTCTCGACAACGGCCATATAGTTCTAGCTGCCATCGCCCCGGAAACCATCTCCGGCCGGTTGGTCGCCAGCCGGGCCGGCTTGAGGCCGAAGGCGGGACAGAGCGAGGAGGAGGGTGAATAATTGGCCGGCAACTCTTTTTGACCCCTGAGGTGGCACCTCTGCTGGTCGTCCTTTCCGGCCCCTCAGGCGTGGGCAAGGATGCTGTGCTCACCAGGCTGAGAGAATGGGGGCATCCCTATCACTTTGCGGTGACGGTGACCACACGTCCGCGGCGTGAGCGGGAAAGGGAGGGGGTAGACTACCATTTCGTTTCCCCGGCCCGCTTTCAGGAGATGGTAGACGGCGAGGAGCTCCTGGAGTGGGCAAAGGTCTACGATAACTGGTATGGTGTGCCCCGGCAACAGCTCCAGCAGGCGCTGGAGGGGGGGCAGGATGTCATAGTGAAGGTAGACGTTCAGGGGGCGGCCACCATAAAGAGCCTCGTGCCTCAGGCGGCCTTCATCTTCCTGGTGCCCCCCTCAATGGAGGAGCTGGAGGAGCGTCTCAGGCAGCGCCACACCGAATCAACCACCGACTTTGCCCTGCGCCTGGAGACGGCCCGCGAGGAAATGAAGGGCCTGTCCATGTTTGATTACGTGGTGGTGAACCATCAGGACAGGGTTGATTGGGCAGCCTCTCAGATCGAGGCTATCATCAAGGCGGAGAAATGCCGGGTAAGTCCCAGAGTTATCAAGCTATGAGCCACGGAGTGAAGAGGTGATATCATCATCCAGCAAATAGAACCCCAAGGGGGCCAATATGCCCGAGAAGTACTTTTATGTGCCTGACGACCTGAATGGCCTCGATTATGAGACGGACTTGGCCGATCCGGGCTCCTACCCCTTTACCCGGGCAGTTCATGAGAGCCTGTACCGGGGAAGACTGTGGACCATGCGGCAGTTTGCCGGCTTTGGCTCGGCTGAGGATTG
>JAUVWM010000133.1 GCA_030604105.1 Dehalococcoidaceae bacterium | reverse complement strand
TCTATATCGGCGAGCCCAGCGTCGAGGCTACCATAGAGATGCTCAGGGGGCTTCGTCCCAAGTACGAGGCCCATCACAAGATCAAGATCGACGATTCAGCCCTCGAGGCTGCTGCCTCGCTCAGCCGACGCTACGTTTCGGACCGCTTCCTGCCCGATAAGGCCATAGACCTTATCGACGAGGCGGCCAGCAAGCTGCGCATAGATACTGAAAGCGCACCGCCTGAGGTGAAGAGCCTGGAGCAGCGCCTTCAGCAGCTGACCAATGAGGAGGAGGCCGCCTCTCAGCGGCAGGAATATGAGCGCGCCGCCCAGCTGAAAGCGGAGCGGCTGAGGTTGACCGAGGAGTACAACGCGGCCAGGGGCCGCTGGCTCCAGGAGAAAAGGATCGACGGGGTGGTGGATGAGGAGAGCATCGCCGACCTCATCTCGAAGTGGACCGGCATCCCGGTATCCAGGATGCTGGAGGGCGAGGCGGAGAGGCTGCTCCATATGGAGGAGCGACTGCACCACAGGGTCGTTGGCCAGGACCAGGCCATCGCCGCTGTCTCCGATGCTATCAGGAGGGCCCGCGCCGGCCTCAAGGACCCCAGGAGGCCCATAGGCGGCTTCATGTTCCTAGGGCCCACCGGGGTGGGCAAGACGGAGCTGGCCCGTGCTCTGGCCGAGTTCCTCTTCGATTCCGAGGAGGCTATGGTGCGGCTGGATATGTCCGAGTATATGGAGAAGCACACGGTGTCCCGGCTCATCGGTGCCCCCCCAGGCTATATAGGCTACGAGGAGGGGGGGCAGCTTACCGAGGCGGTGCGCCGTCGCCCCTTTAGGGTGATCCTCTTCGATGAGGTGGAGAAGGCGCACCCCGAGGTGTTCAATATCCTGCTCCAGATACTTGAGGACGGGCGGCTGACCGACGGCCACGGCCGGACGGTCGATTTCAAGAACGCGGTGGTGATAATGACCAGCAACCTGGGGACCGAGGAGTTCCGGCGCCAGGCGGTGGGCTTCCACCGCGGGGAGGAGGGGGAGCAGCAGAGGTTGCAGACCGTTGTCGATAGCGCCTTGAAACAGACCTTCCGCCCTGAATTCCTCAACCGGCTGGACGAGATCATCATCTTCCAGGCGCTCACCGAGGAGCAGCTCAGGCTGATCGTCGACCTGCTGATCGGGGAGGTGCAGAAACGCCTGGATGAGCGCAAGATGACGGTGGCGCTCACCGAGGCGGCCAAATCCTGGCTGGCCCAGAAGGGCTACGACCCCATGTATGGGGCCAGACCTCTGCGCCGCGCCATCCAGCGGGAGGTGGAGAATCCTCTCTCCAAGAGGATACTGGGCGGTGAGTTCGAGGAAGGCGACAGCGTGGTGGTGGACGTGGCTGATGGCAAGCTCTCCTTTGTCAAGGGCAAGCCCTGATGGCTACCCTGCCCCTTCGCCGGATATGCCCGGTGAGGGAGGTTCGATCTCCAGATGGGCAGGGGTTGATTTCTGCTGGCTTTGATGCTAGCCTTGTCCCGGGAGAGGCCGATGGTCTTTAGGCCAGAGGACGACTGGCCTGAGGGCCTTTTGCTATCGGCGTCGAGAGCCCAGACCTATGGTGGAGGATGCTGGTATAGAGCAGGAGGCTAAGCCGAGTTTCTGGGGGAGGGAGCGCTACCTGGCAGGCGTGGCTATGGCGTTTGTCGCTGTCCTGGTGACGCTCATCTTCGTTTTCTGGGAGCGGGTGGAGGACCTTGAGAACTATGGCTACCTGGGCGTCTTTGTGATCAGCCTCCTGGGCAGTGCCACCATCTTTGTCCCCGTCCCGGCTATAGCCGTGGTCTTTGCCCTGGGCAGTGTTTTGAACCCGGTCCTTGTGGGGCTGGCGGCGGGCCTGGCTGAGCCTATAGGTGAGCTGACCAGCTACATAGCGGGCTATGGCGGCCGGGTGGCGCTGAGCAACCGAAACACCGGGGCCTACGCTCGAATGGTGTCCTGGATGCAGCGGCGGGGGTCCCTGGTCCTCTTCACCCTGTCAGCGGTGCCCAATCCCATTTTCGACTTGGCCGGCCTCGCCGCCGGTGCCCTCCGCTTCCCGCTGTGGAAGTTCCTCCTCATCTGCTGGCCGGGTAAGACTATCAAGTGTATGGGCATTGCCCTGGCCGGGTATTGGGGACTGCACCGCCTGCTTGGCATAGCCACGTAGCTTGTCCCCAGCGGATGCCCGTTGCCTTTGACATACTCCCCTTTTTGTGCTAAATTCAGGCATGCAAACCGTTTGCTCTTTTCCAGCATTCTTAGGTCGATATCTCTTAATTCGGCGGGGCAGAGCCTCGTCCCGAGTGTACGGAGGTACACTCTTTTATTTTCGGGGGGGGTGGAGGAGGTGCTCAGGTCATGAGCGGTGAGATCTTATTTCGTGTGGCCGGGATGGTGGGGTTGGGGCTTGGCGGCTGGAGGTTAGGCAGTTTTATTCATTCTCAAGACCTCGTGGCCACCGAGATGGCTTGGATTGTCTCCCTGAGCCTCGGCGGCGCTGCCCTGGGGCTGGTGGTGGCTCCCTACCTGACCACCCGCCCCTATGGCTGGGCACGGCGAAAGGTCAGCCAGATTGCGCCCCAGACGCTACTCGTTGCTATCGTGGGCCTGTCCCTCGCCCTGGTCATCTCGGCCCTTGTGGCCTTGCCCCTGTCCCTCCTGGCCGAGCCCTATGGGCAGATCCTGCCCGTGGCTGTCGCCTTGCTGCTCAGCTATCTCGGCATCTCCGTTATGCTGGCGCGGGGAAGGGAGTTTTCCCAGCTCCTCGGCTTCCCCTCTGATATCGCCGGCACCTCGGTTGGAAAAGGGCCGGGCACCAGGCGCATTGTCCTGGATACCAGCGCCATTATCGACGGCCGTATCGCTGACATCAGCAGCGCCGGTTTCATCACGGGGCCGTTGCTCATCCCCAGGTTTATCCTCGATGAGCTGCAGCACATCGCTGATTCCAACGACTCATTGCGCCGCAAGCGGGGCCGCCGCGGCCTGGAGATGCTGAGCAAGATCCAGAAGGAATCAGGCGTCCCCATTCAAATCATCGACGTGGACTTTGAGGAGATCGAGGAGGTTGATGCCAAGCTGGTGAGGCTGGCCAAGACCCTGGACTGCCCCATCATCAGCAACGATTTCAACCTGAACCGGGTGGCTGAGCTGCAGGGGTTGTCGGTGCTTAACGTTAACCAGCTGGCCGTGGCCGTTAAACCTGTGGTTCTGCCTGGAGAGGAGATGGGGATCAGTATCATCCAGGAGGGCAAGGAGTTCGGGCAGGGCGTTGGCTTTCTTGACGATGGCACCATGGTGGTGGTGGAGGGGGGGCGGCGCTACCTCAATAGCCAGGTTGACATCGTCATTACCCGGGTGCTGCAAACGGCGGTGGGACGAATGATCTTCGCCCAGCTGAAGGACGGAGCCGACCATGAGAGAGAGGGGCGATAGTAGCCGGCCAGACCCTTCCCCGGCCCCTTTCTCCAAGGTGGGCGCCGTTATCGTGGCCGCTGGCGATAGCCAGCGAATGGGGGGGCGGGACAAGGTCTTCGCCGAGGTGGCGGGCAGGCCGCTCCTGGCCTGGGTGGTGGATGTCTTTCAAGGCTGTGCCTCCGTTCACCAGGTGGTTATAGTGGTCAGCGAGAGGAACCTGGAGGCAGGGCGGAGGCTGGTCGGGGAGCAGGGCTGGTCAAAGGTGACCGAGGTATGCTCCGGGGGGCGGCGGCGCCAGGACTCCGTGGCCCAGGGGCTGAGGAGGCTGGTCGATTGTCACTGGGTGGTGATCCACGACGGGGCCCGTCCCTGCCTCAGCGTTGATTTGATCGAGAGGGGGCTGGCTGAGGTCGCCGAGACGGGGGCCGCGGTGGCTGCGGTGCCGGTTAAGGATACCATCAAGATCGTGGGGCCCACTGGAGCGGTTCAGGAGACGCCGAGCCGGGATAAGCTCTGGGCAGCCCAGACCCCACAGCTATTCCGCTTCGATATAATAGACCGGGCCTACCAACAGGCAAGGGATGAGGTGACCGACGACGCCGCGCTGGTGGAGGACCTGGGATATAGGGTCAAGGTCTACATGGGCTCTTACCGTAACATAAAGGTGACTACCCCGGAGGACCTGGCCCTGGCCGAGACGCTGCTGAGCAAACGGGAGCGCGGGTAGGCCATGCGCGTTGGCATTGGCTATGATGTCCATGCCCTGGCAGCAGGGCGTAAATTGATCATCGGCGGCGTGGAGATTCCCTGGCACCGGGGGCTGGGGGGGCATAGCGATGCTGATGTGCTGGCCCACGCCATCATC
>JAUVWM010000112.1 GCA_030604105.1 Dehalococcoidaceae bacterium | reverse complement strand
CTCGCTCATCTCCGATATGATCTGGATTAGCGCTTGAGCCGGGGCCTCCTCCATAACCAGAGCGGCCGCATCCGGAGCCATTTCCTCCAGTCTTTCTGCGGCCTCCTCGGGAGACATTTCTTCCATTTCTTCAAGAGTCAGCAGCATCGGTGTCGGCGTTGGCGTAGGCGTTGGGGTTGGCTCCGGTGTTGGCGTAGGCGTTGGCGTCGGTGTTGGCGTAGGTGTTGGCGTTGGGGTCGGCGTTGGTGTTGGCGTTGGCGTGGGCGGAGGTGGTACGTAACTGCCACCATCGCCATCGGTCGGCGTCGGTGTCGGCGAGAAGTTGGCAGTGACCACCTTATCGGAGTCCAGGGGCACCGTGGTGGCGGCCAAGCTGGGGTCAGCCACGTCTCCGCTCCAGTTATCGAACTGCCACCCACTATCAGCGGTGGCGCTGATGTCGACCACCGTCCCCTCAGCATACTGATGCGTGCCCACCGCCGGAGTGGTGGAGCCATTGCCACTAACCCCCATGGTCAGGGTATAGGTGGGCGGCACGGTGTCGGACACCGTACCTACGGGATAGCTCCTGCCCAGCAGGGCTATTATGGCATAGGATGTCATCCACTCCGGGTCCGACCTCTGGGCCGCTGTCCATTTGAAGGCGCCATCGCCGTCTTGCAGGTTCAACAGGTGTGCCACCGGGTTGTTGCCGCTCTGCCACCAGTCCTGTCCCAGGGGGTCCTGGCCCGCCTCAGACAGCGCACCCAGCACCCAGGAACCCGTTGCCGAGTTGGTATTGCCCCAGTACTCGAAGCCGCCATCGGATCGTTGCTGCGCCCTAAGGTAGTTAAGGGCAGCCACTATCGCCGGTGAGCCTGCCGCGTCGCCGGCGGCCATAAGGGCCATTACTGCCGCAGCCGTGGTGTCGGTATCGCTATCCTCGCCCACCACCCACGCCCAGCCGCCATCATCATTCCGATTGGCGGTGATGAATGCCTTGCTATTTTGGATGATGGCGGAACCGGCACCCTCGCCCGCTGAGACCAGGGCCAGAATGCCCCAGATGTCATCGTTCAAAAGACCGATGTCGCCGATTTGGTTGCCGTCGAAGAAAGTCTTCATCTTGGCCACCAAGTCGTAGTCGCCAAAGTCCCACGGGCTTTGTCCGGCGGCGGAGACGGCCAGGATGGTCCGCGCCCAGTCCATGCCCTGATTTAGGCCATCGAGGTGGTCAGCCAGGTACTCCATAAGCGAGGGGCCACCAGCCCGCCAGTTGGCCGGGTCCTCACCGGCAGCGGCAATGGCCATCGCTGCCCAAGCAGATACCCCCAGGCCGACGATCTTGCCATCGGCATCCTGACGGCCTCGCAGGTAATTCAGGGCATTGACTATCTGAATATCAGCGCTGGTCAGCGGGTAGCGGTTGGCCGAGAGGTTCAGCTCCACAGACTCCCCTGGCTGGTATGTGGCCGTCTGCCTGGCCTGCGCCCCGTCTACCCAGAAGGTGATGGTCTTGCCGGTATCATCCTCCTCGCCAGAGACGACGAGACGTGCCTCAAAGGTGTCTGAGCCACCGTACTGTCCTGGCTGGATGGTGATGAAGGTGCCATGCTCAGCCCCCTCGATCTTGGCCACTATGACCGTGCCGGCGGGGGCGGGCTGGTTATTTATGGTGATGGCGCCGTAGAACTCCTGAGGCAGGGTGGTCTGGGCAAACACCCCGCTGGCTATCGGCAGGGTGAGAGCCAGGGACAGCAGCAGCGCTATCGCCAGATGCCAAGCTCGCATGTCGGCCCTATCCATTGTCGTCCTCATCCCCCTCTCCCTAAGGACTTAGGGCTGCCAGCTCTCCGCTGCCGTTCATGTATAGCCAGTAGCCCTTCCAGATATCCATGGCCGTGCTCTCATCGTGATCCCCACCACCGTGGTCATTGTTGATGACGGATGGCTCATAGGATTGGGTTTGGGCATCGAAACCAATGAGGGTGGACCACTTGCTCTCCACCGAGGTCAAGGCGGAATTGGCAGCCATCGGACTCAGGTTGGCAAAGCCGATAGCGTTCCACCCCGCTCCCAGCTGCTTGGTGGGTGGCACTCGACGCGGCATGGTATCGAAGTGAGGCTGTAGCGTCTGCTGAGAGGTGGAAAAGACCCATATGCCGTCCAGCGGGCTCACTACATCGCTGGCGCTCATGGCTGTCCAGTCGCTGGCGGGACTGTATTGGAATATAGAGTGCCCGGCTGTATCCACTTCGCCGAAGAACTGCTCCGCCGTGTCGAAGCCTGGGGCCAGCTTCTTGGGCACGGAAACGAAGTTCCAGCCGGTGTACAGGGTAAAGGGCATGTAGACATTGACATTGACCCTGTTCGACCGAGTGTAGGTGGCATAGGTTTCCTTGCCGGCGTAGAGGGTGTAATAGCCCGCGCTCAGGCTTACGATCGCCTGACCGGAGGCATCAGTGGTGTAGTTCAGAGAATCGACATATAGCGTGGCACCCTCAACCGGCCCCCAGGCTGAGGTCATGTCATCATAGGCATCAACCGTCGCCGTGAAGGTCTGGCCCTGCTCAAGGACATCACTATCCACCGTGAGCCTCATAGGCTTGGCCCCCCAGACGCCGTAGTACCAGAGAACGCTCTGAGATGGCCCCAGGACGTAATCTCCGGCACCGACATCGGGGCTGATCCAGTCGACGCGGTATGACCAGCCGTCCCCGCCTGCTCGCGCCTCACCGGCCACCTCGGTGATATAGAGCGGGCCATAATCAGGAATGGCCACATAGCTGAACCCTCCATCGCTGGCGGCGGCATCGAGAGCCCCCAGTGCGGTGGGGCGGTCTAAGCTGTGGGAATTTCCCTCTGAATCCACTATGGTGGAGTCGACAAAGGTGACCTGGCCACTCCAGATAGTAGAGGTCTGCCCCTCCACCCTGACGTCGACCGTGACCGGAGCCAGCTCGATGACATCCACCGAGGTGGTTGTCTCATTGTTGGTCTCATCCGACTCGATGACCTCGTTATCTGGATCGACGATTACCTTCAGGGTATAGCTGCCGGCGGCTGCTGGCGTCCATGAGAAGTTGACATAAGATGGCCAGCCGCCAGCGGCTATCCCGGCGACGCTCTGGGTAAATGTCTCGCCATCGACCTCCAGTTTCACGGAAAAGGCCTCGGCATCACCCGTGCCGTTTTTGGCCACCACCGCTTTTATGGGATTGGCCACACCGCTATACATCGTGGTGGTGATGATCTGGGTGGGCACCAGGTCTGGCAGCTCCTGGGCTGAGACGGGCGCCGCCCACAAGGTGGCGACTAAGAGTACCACCAGGACTGCTCCCAGGGCTCTGACTCTTCTGTTCCCCTTCATGTTCTCCTCCTTGCGACTCATACAAGTAAGGTGGACAAATATCAACCAGGGGTGTAGTATAGTGCCCGATGATCAAGTTGTCAAGGGTTTCGCCTACAAAATTTCTGTGCCCAGAGTGTTATAATAGCGGCCAAGGGCAAGGGAGGCTACCATAGGTATGATACAGGTGCTGCGAAGCAAGAACGTGGCTACCAGGTTCCAAATATTGGTTGAGATAGCCCTGAGTCAGCCCAGAATAAATCAAAGGGATATAGCTCAAAAGCTTGAGGTTACCCCTCAAGCCATCTCCGATTACATCAAGGAATTGTTGCGTGAGGGCCTCCTCGCCTCGGAGGGCAGAGCGAGATATAGGCTAACTAAGGAGGGGGTTGACTGGTTTGTCAGCATGGCCAGGCAGCTGCGTAACTACCTAACCTCGGTGGGGCAGGCAATAAACAACATATCGGTCTGCACAGCCATAGCTGCTGGCGATCTCTCTGAAGGTCAGCCGGTAGGGCTCGCTATGAAGGATGGCCTTCTGTTTGCTACCGCCCTCATTGGCAACGGTGCCGGAGGGGTCACTGTGTCGCATGCCAGGAAGGGTCAAGATGTGGGTGTGGCCAATGTAACCGGGGTCATAGAGCTTGAAATGGGCACGGTTACCGTGTGCAAAGTGCCTGGGATTGAGAGAGGTGGCTCTCAAAACGTGGACCTCGTCCGCTTGAGGACGAAGGTAGAGGGCAGCAGGCTAGTTGGTGCCATAGGCCTCGAGGCGCTGGTCATCCTTAGGCGCATAGGCGTTGAACCCGGCTATTTCTACGGTGTAACTGAGGCCGTTATTGAAGCGGCGCATTGCGGTCAATCTTCCTTGGTGGTCGCCGTGGATACAGAAACACCCGGCCTGCTTAAGAGATTGGAGGAAGAGGCCTTAGACCACGAGATTCTTGACCTGAGAATTGACTCCGCCGCACAATAGTACTCTCAACGCTGCCTACCGGGGTGTTGAGAACCTTCCCTTCAGGCCCGAAAGACCTGCCGCACCATGGCAGCCACTAGTGTCTCTCCTTCAGACCAATTGCACCCATTGGTAAGCCTTGATGGGCTTTACTAACCAGCTCTATGCCAATATAATGGGTGCCAACAATTGGGCCCCGGATGCAGTGCAGGCGCTTTATCCGGCAGGCAGCTAGCTGGAAAAGGAGGCTGAGAAATGATTAGCATAATTCAGGCTCAGGAGAGAAGCGAGAACGGCCCGGTAATGACCGAGAGGGACTTCAACAGGAAGTACCAGCTCACCTTGCGGGAAATCGCGGACAAGTGCAAGAAGGACGTGAAGCTGGTCCCCGAGGAGATTATCCCGGAGCCGGAATGTGGCGATGTCGTCTACCAGGCCGCCGTTGAGCTGATCACCCGCGTGGGGGTGTATAACACCAGCACTAACCGCGTGATCGAGTTCAGCACGGATGAGATCATTACCACGGCCAAGACAAGGAGGAGTGAGCTCATTCTGGGCGAGGGCACAGACAAGGTGATCGTCAGGTCCCGCTGCCTGGGCGACCCCAACCCCCCGATTAACCTCATCGGGCCCACGGGCTTCCCCTACACCCCGGAGTACTTCTTCCCCGCCCACCTATCCTATGCCAAGGTGCCGGAGGCCCACGGGCTGATGGTGGGCACCCTGATAAAGGCCAGGGGGATCTTCAATAAGATTGGCACGCCGGCGGAGCTGATCTGCGCCCTGACCGAAGCCTCGATGATGCGGGATCTGGCCCGGCAGGCGGGCCGGCCGGGGATGCCCATGGCCGAGGTGCCCTGCTCCGGCAT
>JAUVWM010000046.1 GCA_030604105.1 Dehalococcoidaceae bacterium | reverse complement strand
GAAACAAAAGGTCTTTGTGCTGGGCATCCCCAAGAAGCTTATCGATGCCGGGGTCGAAGCGCTGCGCCTGGCGGGAATAAGCCAGCCTGTCATGGAGCTCAAGCCAGTGGCGCTGGCCAGGGCAGCGAACCATGAACGGGCCATTGTCCTCTGCATCGAGCCCCAGAGTTTGGATATCGTGGTGGTGGCCCATGGCATCCCGGCGGCGATGCGGACCATCTGTGCCAAACCAGGCTGCCCCTCCCCCGGGGAGAGGGTGGAAGAGATGGTAGAGGAGCTGCACCGGACCATCAGCCTGTATGCCGCCGATCTCCCGCAGCACTATATTGAGCCCGATATCCCCCTGTTTTTGGTGGGCGAGGATGCCGCTGAGCCGGAGCTGAGGAAACTGCTCCAGGAGGAGGTGGAATATCCGGTGATGCCTCTTCCCGCGCTGCTGAAGTACCCGCCCAGTTTTCCCGCCTCTGAGTTCGCGGGTAACATCGGACTGGGCCTGAGCCGGGCCCGCCCATCTCGGCGAGGAAGACCCCCTTTTCGACCCATCAGCCTCAACATCCTGCCCCAGATCTACCGGCCGCGGTCGATATCGACGACTCAAGTGCTTGTTGCCCTGCTCCTCATTGTGGGTGCGGGCTCGCTCCTTCCGCTCTACCGGATGGATGCCAATGCCTATTCCCAGACAGCCGACCTCCAGAGCCAGATGAGCAGCCTGGAGCAGAGGCTGCAAGGCGAGCGGTTGAGCCTGAGAAGGATGGGCCAACTGCAGACCTCCGTCGACCAGACTCTAACCCTGGTCGAGAGCCTGCAACGAGAATATGAGACGATCCTGAGCCGGCGTGGCGCCCCCGCCAGGCTCGAGCTCATCCTTGAGTTTGCGCATGCCTTCGGGGTACGCCTCACAGCCATCGCCGATACCGGCGAGGGCATAACCTTGGAGGGCCAGGCCAGTGAAAATGCCGAGGCTGTCAACTTTGCCCGGGTGCTGGAACAAACCGGGGCCTTCTCCCAAGTCAACCTGGTTTCGCTGACCAGGGCGAGCGGCGCCGATCCCGATCAGGTAGCATTCACTGTCAAGATAGCCCGCTGACCTCCGTGACGTTGGCCAAATGCCCAGCAAAAACAGGACAGGCGTCTAACCTGGTTAGACGCCTGTTATCGGGTGCCAGGGCACGCCCTGGCATGAGAAACTTTGCTAGAAGCCGGTGCTTGCCTGGGTGACCGTGCCATAGATGTCGCAGGTGTAGGTGCCCACGGTGGTGGTGCTGCCTATCAAGTAGTCCGACAGCTTGTTCGCGGCAGAAGGAAAGGCGGTCATATCACTGATGGCGCTAGTGACCGCGGTCACGGCGCTCAGATTCTTATCTGCCATCATCGCGATCATGCCTGTCTGGACGTCATGGAGCTCGGTTTGCGCCGCCGCCTCCTCGCCCTCGCCGAAGAACCTGCCCACGTTGGGTATCACCACAGCCGCCAGAACCCCCAGAATGGCCACCACCACCAACACCTCGATCAGGGTGAAGCCCGGTTGCCCTCGATGAAACCTTCTCATCTTCGCCTCCTTTCCGGCGGCGTCTTGAAAGTCCGGCTATTGCCGCCGCTTGTAGCTCTGAACCCAACACCATGATAAGCCCGCACATCCCCTCTGGCTATGGGGTTTTGGTCACAGAGCGGGGTAAGATAAAAGTCCTGCCGAGTTTGAAGCTCCTGGGCTCCCGCCTCGATCTACGGGCTATCATGTAGCCCGGGACGGGAGACCCCCCAAGCGCTCTAGGCGTCAGCACCCACCTAGATCTGGTGGCAGACACAGCTCAAGGTTGGTGCTGGACAGGTTCTCCTGGAGGGCCATAAAGCTGTTTAATTCAAGGTAGTAAGTCCAGGCGTACGCCCTGGAAAGGAGTACTGCCCGGTGAGGAGAGGAAGGGGATGAACCATAGAAGATCCAATATCGAGGTAATAGCTGACATGCTGCGGCTTGGTCAGGCGGGTAAGACCGAGATCATGTATAGCGCCAACATGAGTTACTGTCAGCTACAGAAGTACCTTGACTTCCTGATGGAGCGGGGATTCATAGACCGAGTGAACTCCCACAGCTCGACCATCACCTATAAGACGACACGAAAGGGCCTTAGCCTGCTGAAGCGAATAGACGATGTGCTCGCCATGCTGTCCCAGGAAGACCTCGTCGCCTCCCCCCTGTTCAGCTAATCCCCATACAGCTAGACCCCGGTGCTCACGCTGCCCCACGGCGCCTGCCAGTGCCGATCTGGCACAGCCCACAGCCCAGGCCATGATCTATCCTTCCCTGAAAGGGGCGCTCCCAGCCCCAAATTGGGGATGAGCCTTGATTATATGCCTTGGCCTGGTACTAAAGTACCATCCCTTTGCTGCCTTGACACCTTTCAGGCTACCAGGCATATAACATATAATTAAGGCGGTATGCCGAAGCGCTAGCCTGAGGGAAGGTCAAGAGCCCGGATGAATGTCCATAGTTTGGTCCCATTTATCAGCTTCGCCTCCTACTGCGTGCTAATGGGGATCGCGCTGCGCAATCCCCAAACCAAAGTGCGTCAGCTCTTCGCCCTATACCTTGTGGCCATGATGGCCTGGAGCTTCGGTGCCCTTGCTGCCCAAAGCGAGTCTCTCTCCTCCGACGTTCTCTTCTGGAGCAAGGTGATGACGGTTGCCGGCCTGAGTATGATGGTCCCCTACTACCACTTCATCCGCGCTTTCGGCAATAAGGGTGGCGGCATTGCAGTCTGGGTGGGCTACACCCTCATTGGCATCCTGGCCCTGCTGGCCATCGGCGGCTGGGTGGTGAAGGACGCCTTCGTGGAGGGCGGTCTCCTACATCTGAGCTGGGGAGCCTGGTCCCAGGCATTCATAGCGCTCACTGCCTGCTATATGGCAATGGCAGTATTCTTCCTGGTGCAATGGTACCGGAGCCTCACCGATCCCTTGGCCCGCACCCGGATAGTCTATCTGCTGGTAGGAATCGCCATGGTGGCTGTCTTCGGCGGCGCCAGCCTGGCCCCCACGGTGGGGAAATACCCGCTAGAGCACATTGGCGGCCTCATCAATGCCCTCATCATCAGCCATGTCATCCTCCACCACCAGCTGCTGGATATCAATCTGGCGGCAAGGAGAGGGCTGGCCTATCTGATATGGGCCATCTGTCTTATCGGTATCTATTCCGGCGCTCTATTTCTTCTGGAAACGGTCATCGATGTTGAAGCCAGCGCGGTCACCGTGGCCGCGTTCCTGGGTGGAATCACCCTCATTGGCACGGCGCTCCAGCCGTTGCGCACCATGACCCGAGACTGGGTGGAGCGGCTGTTCTTCAGGGAGACCTATGAATATCGTAAATTCCTGGTCGGCTTCACCAGGCGGCTAAGCAACGTCCTCGACCTGGGGGAGTTGGCGGAGACCATGCTCCAATCAGTGGCCAGGGCAATGCGTACCTCCGGGGCATATCTGTTGCTCCCCGATATGGAAAGCGGCGATTTCATCCCCCAGTTTGTGCAGCCGAAGACAGCGGCCCAATCTATGGCAGAGGTCAGGTTTAAGAAGGACAACCCCATCGTGACCTGGCTGGCCAGGGGAGGCAAGGCCATGCGCCGGGAGCTCATAGATACCTCTCCGGAGTTCAAGAGCCTGCCTCAGCAGGAGCGGGATGATCTCAATGCCCTGGATGCCGAGCTGCTTTTCCCCCTGAGAAGCAAGGGCAAGCTGGTTGGCATCCTGGGTGTGGGCAGGAAAAGGACTAAGGCTCTTTACTCTCAGGACGAGATGGATTTGCTCATGACCATGGCCACAGAAGCGGCCATCGCCATTGAAAACGCTGGGATCTTGGACAATCTCAAAAGGCAGCAACTCCGAGTGGCCCAGCTCCTGGCCGAGACGGTTCAGGCTCAGGAGGAGGAGCGCAAGCGGGTTTCCGTGGAGCTCCACGACAGCGTCGCCCAGTGGCTGGTGGGCGCCTCCTACACGATCCAGAGCATCCCACACCTTCTCCCAGAAGCGAATGGTGAGCAGGCTCGCCGCGAGCTGGCTGAGATCGAGAAGACCATTGACCAGAGTATAAGGGAGCTGCGCCGGGTAATGTCCGACCTCCATCCCCCGGCTCTGGAGGAACTGGGGCTGGTCAATGCCCTGCGCCAGATCGTGGAGAAGCTGGGCCGGGATGGCATCACGGCCCATTTTCAGATTCAGGGGGTGCCACCATCACTGCCGCCCAGCATAGAGATATCCATCTATCGCATAGTGCAGGAAGCCTTGAGCAACATCCGGAAGCACTCCGGGGCTACCGAGGTCGAGGCTTGGCTGGAGTTCGGGCCGGAGAGCATCTCGGTGGAGGTTCATGACAACGGCAAGGGGTTCGATCTGCCCAAAACGGTTGCCAGTGAGGTGGCAGTACACCATATGGGCTTGATGGGTATGAAACAGCGGGCGGAAACGTTTGGCGGCACCCTCAGGATAGATACCGGCCCGGGGAAGGGAACTACCATATCGTTGACGGTGCCTACCGATGAACTCAGAGGTGACCAGCGGTGACTCCCAGAAAAGCGGAGGGGGAGGCCATCCGGGTACTGCTGGTTGACGACCACCAGGTGGTGCGGCAAGGGCTGCGCAAGATGCTGGACGGGGAGAAGGGCATCGAGGTGGTGGGTGATGCCGGCAGCGCTGAAGAGATCCTGGCCGAGGTGGAGTTGCTGTCCCCCGATATCGTCCTTATGGACATCAGGATGCCCGGCATGGGTGGCATCGAGGCCACCCGGCAGCTGAAGGCAAAACAGCCCGAGTGTAGCATCATCGTGCTCACGCTCTACGGCGAGTACCTGCCCCAGGCCATTGAAGCTGGAGCCGTAGGCTATCTCCTCAAGAACATCAAGCGCGAGGAGCTGAGTCAGGCTATTCGAGCCGTCTACCGGGGCCAATCCCCCCTTGACCTCTCCCTCAGTCGGGAGCTCTTCGCCCAATTCGCCGCCCTGGCCAGCAGCGATGGCAGGCCCCGTGGCTATTTGGCTGCCCCGGAAAGGGAGATACTGCGACTTATTGCCAGTGGAGCGAGCAACCGGGAGATCGGTGATAGGCTCTTCATGAGCACAGCGACGGTCAAAAGGGGGGTTCGCCGCATCTTCGACAAACTGGAGGTGCGCAGCCGTTCCCAGGCTGTGGCCGAAGCCTATAAGAGAAGGCTGATCTGAGGGCCACCACTTTCCGGGGGCCCCGTCAGCGGAGACCCATCTTTACGGACGTCATAGCCAGGATATGACCTCTTCAGGTCGCACAATTGACCCGCTTGTCTTTGGCATGAAACCTTTTGCCCCTATACAATGGTCCTGAGAGGAAATCATCCTCGTTGATGCCCTTCGGGGCCTTGTGTGAAGGGGGATATGACGGGAAGTATTCGGATCCTCCTGGTTGATGATCATCAAGCGGTGCGCCAGGGACTGCGCAAGATGCTGGAGGGAGAGGGGGACATTGAGGTAGTGGCTGAAGCAGCCAGTGGTGAGGAGGCACTGGCGCTGGCAGCGTTGCACTCCCCCAATATAGCCCTGATCGATATCAAGATGCCGGGGATGGACGGCATCGAAGCCACCCGCCGATTCATAGAAGTGATGCCCAGCTGCAGCATCATCATACTGACGCTGTATCGCGATTACCTGGTTCAGGCTATGCAAGCCGGCGCCGTGGGCTACATCGTTAAAGATATCAATAGAGAGGAACTGGTCTCCGCCATTCGGGTCATCCACTCGTGGAAGTTCCCATTGTTCCGTCACAGCGATCGAGCTTTTGTCCTGGTGAAGCTATGACTTGGCCCTTTCAAGCGGCTTGGCGCGCTTTCACGGCCAAATCCCTGGCGAACAGGGCAGCCCCTAAACCGCCGGCGATCTGGGTATCGAAATCGGGGGTAAGGGCCTTAATCCCCAGGTCATCTTCTATCCGCTTGACCACCCCGATGTTCTTGGCTATGCCGCCGGTAATGGCGAAGTCCTCCTCGACGCCCAGGCGCCTGAGCAGGGTAGCCACCCTTTGAGCCATGGCCGCGCAATAGGCAGCCAGAACCCGGCTCTTGGGCCAGCCCTCACGAAGCAGCCCGGTGGCCTCGTTCTTGGCGAAGACGACGCAGGTGCTGCTCACCGGGGGCGGCTCGCGATCAACCTGTAGCGACAGCTCACCGACCTCGGTCACCTGAACGGCCAATAAACCGGCGATCACCTCCATGCCCCGGCCCGTGCCTGCGGCACACTTGTCATTCATCAAGAAGGCGGAAACCTTGCCTCTCTCATCGCAACGGATCGCCTTGCAGTCCTGGCCACCCATGTCCAGTATGGTTCTTACCGTGGGCCCGTACATATAATTCGCCCCTCGGGCATGACAGGCGATCTCAGTTATGGTTTTATTCGCAAAGGGGACGTTCACCCGGCCATAGCCTGTTCCCACCGTGAAGCGGATATCATCCA
The DNA here is from genome assembly GCA_030604105.1 of Dehalococcoidaceae bacterium. Lineage (GTDB taxonomy): Bacteria > Chloroflexota > Dehalococcoidia > JAUVWM01 > JAUVWM01 > JAUVWM01. The sequence continues at coordinate 3,516 of JAUVWM010000046.1, read as the reverse complement.
GCTTCAGCCCGGTTCCGTCCAGCGCCCAGTCCAGCGCCCTTTGAGCGCTCTCCGGGCTGTTTGAGCCGGTGCGCCTGCTGCTGTAGGCATAGAGCTCGCCATCAACCATGATCACCGCCTGAGTGCTGACTGAGCCAACATCGACCCCGGCGGAGACGATCTCGGCCTTGCTCCAGTCCTTATCGGGGGCCGTCCACCTGGATTCCGTCCATCTCCAATACTCTTCTGTGGCCATCTTCAGTCTCCTGGTTATTTAACTTAAAGTCCCTAGCCAGCAGCCATAAGAGCCGCCCCCAGGGCACCCACGATTTGGGGATCATCCGGCACCGATATGTCGCACCCCAAACTTCGCCTCAAGGCATCGACAAAGCCGGGATTCCTGGCTACCCCGCCAATGAGGGCGACTTCCTTCTCCATACCCACCATGTGCGTCAGCGAGGTGATCCTGTCAGCTATGGCGTCGTGCACCGCCCGGGCGATATCCTCCTTTGGTGTCTGGGCGTGGATCAGAGACACCACCTCAGACTCGGCGAAGACAACGCACTGGGCATTCATTTGAATGTTCTGTTGCGAGCCTAGCGACATCTGGCCAAAGTCCTCCAAGCTCACTTCCAACGCCCGGGCCATGGCCTCGGTGAAGGTGCCGGAGCCAGCGCCGCACTTCTCATTCACCGAAAAGTCGGTGACCTTCCCCTGGGCATCGCATCTAACGGCCCGGCCCTCCTCAGCGCCAACATCGATCACGGTTCTGGTTGCTGGCAGAAGCCAAACTGCGCCCCTGGCATCGCACGTGGTCTCGGTGGCATTGCCAGCGACAAAGGAGACCAGTTTCCTGCCAGCGCCGGTGGAGAAAACTTTACCCACCTCGTCCCGAGATAGCCCCGCCATCTTCAGCGCCTCGTCCAGCGCCTGTTGGGCCGATGCTTCGGTATCTGCCCCAACAAAGGCTATGCTGTGGCCCAAGATTGCCCCATCCTTCAAGATCACTGCTTTTACGGTTTGGTTGCCGGCATCTATACCTGCGGTTATCATCCTGACTCCCTTCAGTCTGACTCGATTGAGCGCCTGTCTCGCCTAATCCTCCAGCCTGCTCAGGTCCAGGCTCTCCATGAAAGAGTCTATCCGGTTCAGCACCTGGGCCTCATTCCAGTCTTTCATGTCGCCGGTGCTCCCCTCGTAGGTGGAGGTGGGCAGCCCCATCTCGCGCAGGGCGTAGATGATCTCCATCCTGCCCCGGCTCCAGCCCTCACAGCCCCTGTTCAGGTGGAAAAGGGCACCGTTTATGTTCCAGTCCCTGGCCACGCCAAGGGTGAATTTCCGCCCGGCATCGGGAAGTAAAGCCCCACCACCCCCACCCGACACCAACACCCGTAGCGCCACCTCCCAGTTACTGGGCCTCTGCCAGCCGGGATAGCCCACGGTCTTTATCGCCTTCAGCCTGCCGTCCTCGGTGTATGCCCAGCTACTGGTGAAGGCCATCCCGTAGTGGCCGCCAACACATACCACCCCGTACTTCTCCATGTATCTGAAGATGTGTAGCGCATACCACGCCGGGCAATTATCGTGGATCAGCCGGCAACTCTCATTGCCCACGGCGGCAATCCCCTGAGCCACCCTGTCCTTCATCTCGTCCCTGAGCAGCGTCATAAATCTTACCGCCCCCGGGCTGTGATGCTCTCTGATGATGGCGTTGCTGAGGCTGTACTGCGACTTCTGGTCCATGGGGCAGGGAACGGCCTTATTCATCTCGCATATCTCGGCCCAGAGATCGCTGGTGATCTGGTGGTTGACCACCGATTCGATGAACCTCTCATCGTCGAACTCTTTCCCCGTGTGCTTCTCCAGCCACTCGATCAGCTCCAGGCCCTGGTCGATAAAATACTGCTTATGGTGCCCGCCCTGCTTATCGAAATCCATGGCCTCGGTGACATCGATCACGAAACATGGGATGCCATGATACTCGGCCATGGTGGTGGTCCACTTGGCGTGGGTGTCGCATATGGCCGGTTGAACATATAAGTCTGCATGAGGGAACTCCCCCCACGGGCTGCGATTGAGGAACGCCGAGCCCCAGTAGTTCCGCATATAGCTGCACAGGTCCGGGGAATAGCCCCGGCGCTCAACCTCCCTGATGCATTCCTTCTGCAGCTCGGTATTAGCCGACAGCATCCCCCCGTAGGCCTCGCTGGATAGGAAGGCGAACCCATCAGCCCCCGCCAGCCCGGTAAGGAAGCAACCCTGGAAGCCAGATGAGCCGGCGATGAGAATTTTGCCCTGCTCGCGGGCCGTCATCACCCCCTCAAAGGTCTTCCTCTGCATTTCCTTGGCCAGCTGCCAGCAATCGAACTTCTTTGTGGGATACTTAGCCATATCTTCACCTACCTATCGATTCGGTTTCAAGGCCGGTGTCCCCTGGGGATCTCCCTACACCAGCTCAAGCTGGAGCATCTCCAGGAAGGCCTCAGCCCGAGTCCGCAACTGTCCCCGCGGCAGGGTGGTGTCAAGCTCGACGAAGAAGTTGGGAATGTTGTTCTCGTTGCACAGCTTCTGCAGCACGGGGATGTCAAGCTCGTGGGGATCGCAGAATTTCTGCTGGATGAATAACACCCCTTCCACCCTGTAATCCTTTATCTGCTGTAGGAGGCCAGCTCGCCGGCGCTCAAAGAAGACGTCCTTGAGAGGACACGGCGGCTTTGCCAAGAGACGGGTAGCAATGGCGGAAACCAGGTCCTCCTGGGGGAGGACCTCGGTGCCAAAGTATCTGGTCCCCATGCAGGCGTCATCGGTGACGAAAATGGCCCCCAGGTCCTCAACCAGACTCAGCAGCTCAGCTTCGTCGTTCTCGCCGCCCACGACCATCAACCGGGAGCCTGGCTTAGGTGGATCCGGGCGCTTGGGTAGCTCCTCCAGCGCCTCGGCCAGAAGCCGGTTATGCTCCTCCTTATCCATAAACATGCTGGACAAGACTATCTCCAGCGTCTCCGCCCCGGAGACGGGAGGCGAATCGCTCTTTCTCAGCTCGTAGAGCTGGGAGAGCAAGCGGCGATTGGTATTGTACACCTCTATCGCCCTCTCCAGAGCCTCCCGGGAGATGGGCTTGCCGACATACTCCTCCAGCGCTTTCTTGAACTCCTCCAGCTCAGCGGCCAGAAAGCGCTGGGCTGCCGGGTTGTCTGCCCTCTGAGGTACCGAGATAAAGTAATAGAAGGAGATGGGCAGGTGATAGCGCCAACTGTCAAAGGTGTGACGCATATGGTAGCAGGACTTGCCCAGGGTCACCCCGTCCAGGTAGTCATAATGCCCCTTGAGGCCCTCAGCCAGGCAGTTGCGGCAAAAGGGGCAAAACATGCTGCTGTAAATGTAAGGACCGGTGAGCTCCTGGGGCTCATGGCCGCCTATGATCCGCACTGGAAGGATACCGGCGGCATATACGATCTCCTCAGGCATGTAACAACAAAGGTAGCCAAAGACCTTGCCTCCGGTTCTGGCCTTCCACTGCTTGGCATAATCGTGCTT
>JAUVWM010000150.1 GCA_030604105.1 Dehalococcoidaceae bacterium | reverse complement strand
GTTGATTCCCTCGGGAGTTAACATAACCCTGGACCAGGCATTGGGGGAGAGTGGCGAACTACATAACCTCTATGATGAGGATGAGTCTGTGCGTCATCTGGTAAGCTCAGCCAAGAGGGTGGAGGGCATAGCTCGTCATGCCAGCACCCATGCTGCCGGCGTGGTCATATCCCGAGAGCCGCTTATCAGTTACATGCCCCTGCAACGGGCGAGCAAAGGCGATGGCCAAGGCCAGCTCATGACCCAGCTCGCCATGGAAGACATCGCCCGGATGGGACTGCTTAAGATGGACTTCCTGGGGCTGGCCAATCTCACCATCCTGGGCAAGGCCAAGGAGATCATCGCCCAGACTCGAGGTATAGACATCGACCTGTGGCACATCCCCCTTGACGACGCCAAGACCTTCGAGCTGCTTGCCTCCGGGGAGACCAGCGGCGTCTTCCAGCTTGAGGGAACGGGGATGCGCCACTATATCAAGGAGCTTAAGCCCTCCTCTTTCAGCGATATCGCGGCCATGGTGGCGCTATATCGCCCCGGTCCCATGGAGCATATCCCCACCTTCATCAAAGCCAAACACGGCATTGAGCCCATCCGCTACCCCCACCCCGTCCTGGAAGAGATCCTGAAGGAAACCTATGGCGTTATCGTCTACCAGGATCAGGTGCTATTCATCGTCCAGGCCTTCGCTGGCTACAGCCTGGGGCAAGCGGACATCTTCCGCAAAGCAATGGGCAAGAAGATCCCCCAGGTGATGAGGAAGGAACGCCACAACTTCACTGCCGGGGCCAAGAGGAAAGGATATCCCGTGGAGCTGGCCAAGCAGATTTTCGACCTGATAGAGCCTTTTGCCGGCTACGCCTTCAACAAGGCCCACAGTTTCAGCTATGCCCTCATCGCCTATCACACCGCCTACCTCAAGGGGAATTACCCTGCAGAGTATATGACCGCCCTCCTGATGGCAAATAGCGGCCAGCCGGAGAAGGTCCGCTCCGCCATTGCCGAGTGCCGTCGCCTGGGCATCTCGGTGTTGCCTCCCGATATCAACAGAAGTGGGGCCAGCTTCACCATTGAGAGGGGCGAGCAGGGCAACGGGGCGGCCGCCATCCGCTTTGGCCTGGCCGATATCAAAAACGTGGGGGCCAATGCCATCGAACCCATCCTCGTAGCTCGCCAGCAGGGAGATTTCAGCTCCGTTGAGGATTTCTGTAAGCGAGCCGAGCTGCGCGGCGTCAACAAGCGGGTGCTGGAGAGCCTGATCAAAGCTGGAGCCCTGGACTGCCTGGGCAGCCGAGGCGCACTGCTTTATGGCCTCGACCGCATCCTCTCCTTAGCCCAGCGGGAACAGCGGCTGCGGGAGACGGGACAGACCACCATGTTCGATCTTTGGGGTGAGAGCCGGCCAGTACCGATACCGGGCCTTGAGCTAGCCACCGTGGACATCCCGGTCAAGGAGAAACTGGCCTGGGAGAAGGAATTGCTGGGGGTTTACCTCTCGGAGCACCCCGTCAGCCATGTCGCTGAAAAGCTGAGGGCAAACATCACTGCCTTCTGTGGCCAGATCGATGCTGAGATGGTGGGACAAACTGCGGTGGTCGCGGGCATGGTAACCTCGGTGCGCCAGCTGTTCACCAAGGACAAACGTCCCTTTGTGGCGGCGACGCTGGAGGATCTTGATGGCAGCATCGAGGTCACCGCCTGGCCTGAGGTTTACAGGAACACCAAGGAGCTTTGGCAGGAGGCCAATATCCTCGTGGTCAGAGGCAGGGTGAGGGTCAGGGAGGAGCGGGTGCAGCTGGCCTGTGAGCAGGTCCGACAGCATCAAGCCGATGCCGCTGCGGGCCAGGATGCAGCCCCGGCCACCCAGGAGATGCCAGCCCCGAGCACCCCGCCTGCACAGCGACAAAGGTTGGTGATCTCCATCCCCCAAACCGAGGACCAGGAGAGGGACCTGGCCTATCTGCGCCAGATAGTCGACACCCTCAGAGATTATCCTGGGCAAGATGAGGTTCGTCTGGCTATCGGCAGCAGCGATGGCGTCATCACCCTGGGGCTGCCCGATCTCAGTACCGGCTATTGCCTCGATCTACAGCAGCGGCTGGCCAGCCTGGTGGGCGAGGAGGGCCTGAGGGTGACGGAGGCGGAACCATAGTCGGCCTTCATCTATCCCCCGATCGCAGAGGCCTCCATCCCCAGCAAAAAGCCCTTCACTCCACAGCCGCCGGCATAGCCGCCCAGGCTGCCGTCGCCGGCTATCACCCGGTGGCAGGGGATAAGGATGGGCAGCGGGTTGGCTGCCAGTGCCTGGCCCACGGCGCGAGCTGCCCGGGGCTTCCCTATTTCCCGGGCAATCCAGGCATAGCTTCTGGTATGGCCATACGGGATGCGGCGCGTCGCCTGCCACACGCCCCTTTGGAAGGGGCTGGAAGCAGTCAAGTCCAGCCTGTCGTCGAAGGCAGCCTTTTCGCCCTCCAGATAGCCCTTCAGCCGATGGGCCAGGTCACCGAAGACGGCAGCATCAGGCTGTGCCCCCCCCAAGCGGTCGCCAAGGAGATGGCGCACGGCTTGAGGCGAACTCTGGGGCAACGCCAGGCGACAGAGCCCTCGCGGTGTGCCCAAGACCCCCATCCAACCGAGCCTGGTCTGGAACAGGACATAGCTTAGCTTCACTCGAATCCCCCTTGCGGATGAAGACGCCATTAGCCCCTGCCGGGCGGCGCGATATCGATTATACCACAGCGGTTTTTTGACTCAAATGGCCCAAAGCCCTTGACCGCGCCCGTGAGAGGTGATGTATACTCTTTATAATTAAGTGATCCCCTTCCCAGAAGCAGGGATATCAGTGAAAAACAAGCCGTTTCCCTCGATCCTCAAGCTAGCGCTGCTAGCTTTTTTGGCAGCAGCTTTCCTGGTGCCAACGGCGGTGGCAGAGGCCGGCACGCCGGTAACCGGGTGGACACCTGGCATCCTGGTCTCTCCCGGCGGGCTGAAGGGAAGCACCGGCTGGGATGCAACCGGCGCCGGCAGCCCCTATGTCACCTACGATGGCGGCCTGTATGAGATGTGGTATACCGGGATTTCCTTTGTGACCCCCCGCATCGGCTATGCCTACTCCTACAATGGCATCAACTGGATCAAGCCTACTAGCACCCCCGTCCTGGACAAGGGAAGCTCAGGAGACTGGGATGCCACCGGCGTGGCCACCCCCTGGGTTATCTGGGACGAGGATGACAACGTCTACAAGATGTGGTATACCGGGATTTCCGGCACCACCTTCAAGATCGGCTATGCCACCTCAAGCAACGGCATCTTCTGGGATAAGGATGATGCCAACAACCCCGTCCTTGAGGGAAGCTCAGGACAATGGGATGCCGGCGGCGTGTTCTCGCCCTCCGTCATCAAGGAGGGCGCCAATGACTACAAGATGTGGTATACCGGCCGCCAGGACGACGGCACCACGCTGGGCATCCTGTCCATCGGCTATGCCACCTCC
>JAUVWM010000056.1 GCA_030604105.1 Dehalococcoidaceae bacterium | reverse complement strand
GTGGCGATCTCCTTAACCGCCCTGCCCCAGGAGATAGGTCTGGCTGAGTATGCCTCCCAGATGATAGACGACCTGAGCCAGGTCTATCCCCAGTTCCAGCTGGTTTCGGAGCGGGAGGTCACTCTAGCCCAGGCAACCCCGGGATATGAGCTGGTCTACACCCTGCCCGGCGACGGGGACCGCCTGGTAAAGGGGAAGGACGTGCTTGTGTTGCGGGGAACGCAGCTCTTCCACCTGTCAGCCGCCGACTGGGCTGCCGACTTCGAGGGCCACCTGGATGTGATCGACCAGGTAGTCTACAGCTTCCGCCTGGAGGAGCCCCTCCCCGAGGGCGTCTCATCCAAGGAGGCATTGACCCTGTTTGACATCGGCCCGGTGACCCTGGACCCGGCGGTTTCCCAGGAGAGCACCTCCCACCTCTATATCATGCATATCTTCAGTGGACTGGTGGCCCTTGACCACGACCTCGAGCCGGTGCCGGACATAGCCCAGAGATGGGAGCGGGATGACGATGGCACGACCTACACCTTCTATCTGCGCCGGGATGCCCGATTCCACGATGGCAGCAAGGTTACAGCCTGGGACTTCAAGTACTCCTGGGAGCGGGCCAGTGACCCGGCCACCAACTCGGACACGGCTGAGACCTACCTGGGCGACATCATCGGCGTCAAGGAGGTGCTATCCGGCGAAGCCACCGAGATAAGCGGGGTTGAGGTCATCGACGACTATACCTTGAGGGTCGAAATCGATGCCCCCAAGGTCTATTTTCTGGCCAAGCTGACCTATCCCGTGGCCTATGCCGTGGATAGGGCCAATGTCGAATCAGGCTCCCAGTGGTGGCGCGATCCCAATGGCAGCGGCCCCTTCCGACTCAAGGAGTGGAAGGAGGACGAGGTCCTGATCCTGGAGCGCAACGAAAAGTATTACCGGGACCTGGCCAAGCTGAAACATATTATCTTCCGCCTGTGGGGCGGTGTGCCCATGCAGATGTATGAGATGGGGGAGATCGACATCACCGGTGTCTCGATAAACTACATCGACCGGGTGCTTGATGAGGCCGATCCCCTGCACCAGGAACTGGTGATAGTGCCCCAGCTCAGCCTGCAATATATCGGGTTCAATGCGGCGAAACCGCCCTTCGATGATGCCAACATCCGCCGCGCCTTCGCCCGGGCGGTTGACAAGGACAAGATAATCGCCCAGGTGCTCAAGGATATGGTAGTGCGGGCCGATGGCATCCTCCCCCAGGCCATGCCCGGCTACAACGCCGACCTCGAGGGGCTGAGCTACAATGTGGAGGCAGCCAGGCAGCTCATCGCCGCCTCGCGGTATGGAGATGTCTCCCAACTTCCCCCCATCACCTTCACCACCGCGGGCTGGGGTGGTGCCATCTCCCCGGTGGTGGAGGCCGTAATAAGTGAGTGGAGGATAAACCTGGGCCTTGAGGTGAGGGTGAGACAGATGGAGATCGAAACCTACTACTACCAGCTAAAGGAAGAGAAGAACGAGCTCTTTGACTACGGCTGGGTTGCCGATTACCCTGACCCGGAGAACTTCCTCGACGTTCTCTTTCACAGCCGGAGCCGGCATAACGTAGGCGAATACGTAAACCCGGAGGTGGACGCCTTGCTGGAGAAGGCGCGGGTGGAACCGGTAGCCGGCGAACGCCTGGAGATGTACCGGCAAGCCGAGGAAATGCTCGTCAACGATGCTGCCTTGCTGCCCCTATGGTTCGACACCAACTACGTGCTGGTCAAACCCTATGTCAAGGGCTATGTTCCCAATCCCCAGGGTATCCTGAACCTGGCTGGCATTTCCGTTGAGCCTCACTAGGCCGTGGCGGAGGGGGTGGGATTCGAACCCACGGTCGTCTTGCGACGACAACGGTTTTCAAGACCGCCACCATAGTCCACTCGGTCACCCCTCCCAGATTCAGCTCTGAGCCCCAAAATGCCCCCAAATCTAACCTTGCCGACATTCAGCTAACCAACCCCTGATGCTGGTGCGTCACCGATACATCCTGTAGCCCTTCCTCGAACTGGCGTGCTGCGGCCTCTTGCAGTCCTGGCAGGACATGCGAATAGGTGTCAATGGTTATCGCTATACCGCTATGGCCTAGGCACTCGGAGACGATCTTTGGATGAATTCCCTGCCGCAGCATGAGCGTGGCATGAGCGTGGCCAGGTCTAGATCAACGTCGCACCACCGCAGGGCAAGCATCTCACCGCGGCGTAGCCCGGTGTACACGGCTGTAAACACGCCGAGATAGTACGGTGTCCCGTTCGCTGCATCGAGAAGCAACCGAAAAGCAGCTACCACAGTCAGCTTTGTGGAGCGGGAGACCGGACTCGAACCGGCGACAACCTGCTTGGAAGGCAGGGACTCTACCAACTGAGTTACTCCCGCAAAATCGTATCTATTCTAGTCCCAAAATGCCCCTTTGTCAAAAGGGCGAATTGCGTCGAAATTTGATTACCGAGGGTGCTATGGTTGCCTCAAAAAAGTGTTACCCAAGGCTGTAGGTAATTCTCGCTAGATTTTGGCCAGATGGGTGCTTAAAGTCGCGCACTAGGTGCTCAAGGAAAAACGCCCATGTATCACAGGAGCGGTTGGGGCAAAATGTTCAGCCGTTCCCATTGACAAGCGACGGATACTGTAGTAGATTCTTACATACCAGGCTCTGGGCACAGATATTCCACGTAGTCTGTTTTTCAGATAGCAGCCGATCTCAAGGTCGGCTCCTCAGTTAGCGTGATAGCCACGCTCCTAAGTATCCCAGGAACCGGGGCATGACTAAACATCTTCACCACTTTACTTCCTTAGGTAGCCTGGACGTAGGTATCCCAGGTGCCTAAAGGGATCTATTGTTGCCCATAGGATGTGCCACTAAATGAAGGAGAGGAGGTGCCAATCATGTTGAAAGGAAAAACCCGTGTCCTGATATTCTGTTTACTGGCTCTGCTGCTGGTGGCCCTGCCCCCACTGGCCGCCGCCTGCGGCGATGATGACGAGGATAAGACGCCGGGGGAGGAGGAGAAGTGGATCACCATAGGGGGTACCTTCCATCTGACCGGCCCCCCATCCGCAAACACCGGCCCGGCGTTCCGCGACTTTCAGGACACGATCAGATACATAAATGAGGTGGAAGGCGGCATCGACGGCATCAAGATCAAGCTGGTCTGGGCCAACGACAATTATGACCCGGCCACGGCGAAAATAGCGTATCAGAGAATGAGGGACCGTCAACACCCCATCCTGTGGGTGCCTATGGGTGCTGACTACATGATGACGCCTGTTATGGACATGTTCGAGCGGGACAAGACACCGGTGCTGATGTCCGCGGCGCATACCCAGGAGCTAGTCACCCCTCCGTCAGTGTTTTTCACCTTCAGAAACGCCGAAGCCAATAAGTTCACCGGCCTCATCAGGTGGATCCTCCAGGACTGGGAGGCCTCGGGCGGAACTGGGAGGCCTAAGCTGGCCTTCCTGCGCTGGGACCTGCCTTACGGGTTGGCGACCAAGGAGGGCCGCGGCTACGAGTGGGCCGAGGAGCACGGGGTTGACATCATCGACAGGACCTACATGCCCGGGGCTCTGGACCTGCGTCCCCAGCTACTGGACCTGAAGGGTAAGGGGGCCTCTTACGTCTACCTGTCGGGCATGCTCCCGGATGTGACGCTGCTGATAAGGGATGCCCGGGCCACCGGCCTGTGGGACGATATGAAGTTCATCATCGACGACGCCACTTCGCCCTACATCTTTCTGCTGCCGGTTGTTGGGGAGGACGCCGAGGGCCTGTACCAGCTTCGCATGCAGGAGCCCTGGTCAGCCGGGCCGGAGGTGGCCGAGGCTCACAGAAAGGCTGCAAAGATCAGGGAGTGGGCTGGAAATTCGCCTACGCGGGTGGACGGCGCGCACAGTATTGCCGTGATGCAGATCCTCACTGCGCTGATAAGGCAGGCGGTGGCCGATGTCGGCTATGAGAACCTCAATGGCGAGGCCCTGTACAATGCCTTCCTCAAGCTGGAGCATGTCGATACCCAGGGCGGCTACCACAACGTGGGCTGGGGGCCGGACAAGAGGGTGGGCCAATCGGGCATCAAGATCATCCAGTACCGGAAGATGGCGCCAGGCTCCGAGGTACCCCCAGATGAGATAATGATGGAGACCGTTGACGTCAGCGGTTGGATGGAGACCACAAATATCTTGGAGGGGGAGTGGTAACGCCGGGCCCACAATCGCGGTGAGCGCACCATCGACGGCCAAAGGCGCCTCATCAGCGGCGTCAAGGCCCCGGGGGCTTCTCAAGGCACCCAGAATCGAATTTCCACGGGGTGAGCCACATTTGTTGAGGTCATCTCAAGTGGTGCAGCCCTGCCTAAGGAATGAGGTGTAAAGATGCGGGAGAGTGACAAGACTACCGTTAGGACAGGCGCTTGTCCGGTTTGTGGGGTGGGCTGCCATGTTGAGGTACACGTCAGCGACGGAAAAGCGGTGAGGATCAAAGCGGACCCGAAATCATTCGTCCCGGCCTCGTGTGTAAGATCTGGAGCTGCACTGGACTATCATGGCCATCCGGACCGGCTCAACTTCCCGCTGAAGAGGAGTGGCAGCAGGGGCGAGGGCAGGTGGCAGCAGATCTCATGGGAAGAGGCAATAGACGAGATAGCCGGAAAGCTCGGCGCCATAAGGGATAAATATGGCCCCGAGGCTGTTCTGGTGCTCGGCGGGTCTCCCCATGGGGCCGGCGATCCCGCAGCCTGGAGGTGGTGCAACCTTTGGGGCACCCCAAACTACTTCCATCTCGGCAAGAACTGCGGCGAAGCAGAGTTGCCGGCAGAATGGGCCGTCTATGGGGAGCTCACGGTCATGAGCATGCCGGCGCCTGGGGTTACCAAGTGCACCATATTGTGGGGGTGTAATCCATACGAATCGCGTGGGCCATTGGGCTGGCAACCGTTCCTCGATGCCAAGAAGCAGGGAATGAAGCTGATAGTAGTAGACCCCAGGCTGACGGCGAGTGGCCGGGAAGCCGATCTCTGGCTGCAACTCAGGCCCGGCACGGACGGCGCTTTGGCTTTTGGGATGCTGAATGTCATCATCAATGAGGGCCTCTATGATCGGGACTTTGTGGATAAATGGTGTTTGGGGTTCGAGGAACTCAAGGGGCTGGTAGGGCGGTATCCTCCTGAAAAAGTTGAGACTATCACCTGGGTACCTGCGGCCAAGATTGTGGAGGCGGCCAGGACATATGCTACAAGCAAGCCCGCTTTGCTGACGATGGGCGTTGCCAACTGCCACCTGGGCAAAGGCGGGCTGTCCTCTGTGCTGGGTAAATGCCTTCTGCGCGCAGTAACGGGGAACCTCGATGTGGAAGGCGGCAACTGCTTCGGCGATGTACCGGAATATACTGCCTTTCTGGATGAACTGCATTGGGACAAGCTGATAGACCATCCCCTGAGAACGAGGGACAACGTTAGCGTGAATATATGGCCCATTGGCTCGGTCAGGGCACTCAAGCTATTCCGCGAGGCGATGGGTAAGATATATCCCAAGGGCTGTGGCCCGGCCCATTACATGGTAGAGCCTGGCCCGAGCTGCGTATGGACCGCCATGCTTGAAGGGAAACCCTATCCCATCAAAGCTGCCTTCACCCAGGGGACAAATACCCTGTGCGCCCTGGCCAACGGCAAGCGTATTTACCAGGCCTTCAAGAGCCAGAATCTGGACCTTCATGTGGCCATGGACCACTTCATGACGCCTACCGCCCAACTGGCAGACTATGTATTGCCAGCTACCGATGGCCTGGAGAGGCCCGACCTCCAAAACCCGCTAGGCCAGTTATGGGGCTTTACCAACACCTATTCAGGTAGGGGGCAGGCGGTCAAGCCGCTATACGAACGAAGGGATGATTATCAGCTGTGGCGAGACCTGGGCAACAAGTTGGGCCAGAAAGGCTACTGGTCAGACACCCTTGAGGATTGGTTCGACAAGCTTCTTGAGCCTGCCGGCATCGCGTTCAGGGAGCTCATATCCAGAGATATTCCCTGGCTCTTTCCCCTTCCCCAGCATAAGAGATACGAGGCAAGGGGCTTCGCCACATTCTCAGGCAAGGTCGAGCTGGTACCGAGCATATTTAAGAGGCTGGGCTACGAGCCTCTGCCCGATTATGAGGAGCCCGCCTGGAGCCCTGTCAGCAGCCCCGAACTGGCCAAGGAGTATCCCCTGATCCTGATCAGTGGCGGAAGGGTGCGGAACTATCATCACTCCGCTCACAGGCAGTTGACAAAGTTGCGGCGAAGGTATCCCTATCCCCTGCTACAGATCCACCCTGAGATGGCCAAGGGCCTGGGCATCTCTGAGGGAGATCCTGTCTACATAGAGACACCCCTGGGCAGGATCAGGCAAAAAGCGCAATTAGTCGAGGGGATACACCCGCAGGTAGTCCATGCCGACGCTTATTGGTGGTACCCCGAACAGCCGGGCATGGACCCCTGTCTCTTTGGGATCTGGGACTCGAATATCAACTCGATCCTGCCCGACGACCTGGAACACAGTGATTACGCCGGAAATAACAACCTCAGAGGGCTATTATGCCGGGTCTATAGGGTCAACGAGCTCTAGAGGACATAGGTGCGACCTCTCTCCTCTCCCTCCTTTGGCCTCCTTTTTGCAGATGACAGTTTACTGCTCTGGTCTACGCCTGTCTGCGCTGGCCCACCGCCACCAGGGAGGTTAGGGCGGCGCTGCCTGCCAGTATCGCCCCCGCTATGTAGGCCCAGCGCAAACCGGACAGAAACTCCTGAATTTGAGCGGGGCTGAAGGAACCCGGCTGCCCGGATGCCGCGATGGGGGCCACATCGTAAAGCACAGCGCCGGTGACGGCAATTCCGAGCACCATGCCCACATTACGCATCGCGGCCAACACCCCCGAGGCAACACCCAGGTGAATTGCGGGAACGCTTCCCATGACGGCGCTGTTGTTCGGGCTTTGGAATATACCCATTCCCAGGCCAAAAATAGCCAGACGCCACATGACATCGAGGCTGCCAGCAGAGGCCTTCAAGTCGCTAGTGAGAAACAGGCCTAAGGCACAGATACTCATGCCACAGAAGGCCAAGCCCCTGGTGCCGATACGGTCCGACACGGCACCGCTCACGGGTGCCACAAACAGCATGGCTATCGGGAAAGCGGCCATTACCCAGCCCACTTTAAGTATGTTGTAATGCAGCACGAACGTCAGGTAAAAAGGCGTCAGGAAGACCAGCGCATATGTCGCCATGAAGCTGAGAAGCGCACTCAAATTGGCGAAGCTGAACACGCGGCTGGCGAACAGTGCCAGGTTAAGCATGGGCTGTGCCGACGTTCGCTCTATCCAAATAAACGACGTGCCGGAGATGAGCGCGACCGCCAGCAAGGTAAGACCCTCGGGCGATAGCCATCCCCAGTCCTGGCCTCTATTAGCGTAGAGAAGGAGGCTGAGCAGAAAGACGAGGACAGCCAACGCCCCGGACAGATCAAGGCGCCCTCCAGCCTTCCTGCTGCCCTGGGGTATGACACGGTAAGCCAAAAATAGAGCGGCGATACCCACCGGGACATTGATGAAGAAGACGTAGCGCCAGCTGAGGTGTTCGGCAATCACGCCACCGAGAGTCGGCCCGGCAGACAGGCCCACGGCGATGCCGATAGCGCCGATGCCCAGGGCCTTGCCTCGCTCGGCTGGAGGGAAAGCTGCGGTAATTATGGCAAAGCTCACGGCCATCATCATGCCGGCGGCAAGCCCCTGCAGGGCTCTAAATGAAATCAGCATCCAGATGCTCTGCGATAGACCGCATAGGATAGAGGTTGCCGTGAATGCAGCCAAGCCGTAGAGGAAAATCCGCTTATAACCAAGCATGTCCCCCAGGCGGCCATACAGCAGGATGAGGCAGCTGATGGTCAAGAGGTAGACCGTCGGCACCCATTGGGCTATCGAGATCTCGGCATGGAAGAACTGGGTAATGGAGGGGAGGACGGTGTTGACTATGCTGGCATCGAGAGGCCCCATAATGCTGCCCAGCATTACGGCACCTAGAATCAGCCACTTGGACTGGAACCCCTCCTCTGTTGCAGGGGCACCGATATCACTCATATGCCTCCCCAGTTACATCCGTTCATCTGAGAAGACCGGCTTGCCACACCAAGCCCGAGAGGAGCCCCGTTTGCAGGAGGATGAAGGAATATCCGTCATGTGCTCGGTCGCTCAGCAGGCTCGGACAGGCGCCCAGCCCGCGTGGTGATGGACAGGGTCTCTCCCCCAAAACCGCTCCTTTCCCAGGAGCAGCCAGACTATCAAGTCAGCGCGCCCTCTCCTCCACCAGACAACCTAGCCCTTTTATTTCCTCAATAACCCGGCTGGTATCCTCCGTGTCCAAATGGACCACGAGGTCGTGTTTGTTCACTTCCGGGAAAGCGATGGTGAACAGGGTGACAATCCCTACCCCGAGCTTGTTGATGGCCGCGACTACCTTTTCCACATCCGGCCCCTGATGGCAGTTGCGGACAACGATTCGGGAGCCGGGCGCCGCTATGCCCAGTATAGGGTTGAGCACCCTGTAGAAAAAGTCATTTGTAGTTGCTAATCCCACCAACCTTTCCCCCTCCATCACCATCAATGAGCCCACCCCCTTGATCTGTGCCAGAGCCACCGCC
>JAUVWM010000151.1 GCA_030604105.1 Dehalococcoidaceae bacterium | reverse complement strand
CTCCGATGCCTCAAGCTATGTCACCGGGCACGTATTCTTCGTTGATGGCGGGGCGCAGATCCATCCCTAGACGGCCTGTGTCGCCGCTGGCCCTTACACGGCCTGAGCGGCGAGACGGTTCTCGGCCTGTTGATGCCTTGACAGCCAGCGAGCAGGAGGGTTAGAATCGTCACATAGACTGATAATGCCGGGCTGGGCCTATCGAGAGCGGCTACATGAGATGCCGACTAGTTGGGGTGCCCATTCCGGCAAAGGAGGACCAAGACGATGACAGTAGCTGACACCTACGCTGTGCTTGCCGAGAGACTGGGGCTCCCTGGTTCTGCCCGTCTGCGCAAGCTCCTGGAACACCTGATGACCCCTGAGCAGTCTCGCATCGTGGTCGAGCTTCCGGCGCCGCCCGAGGAGATAGCCGCCAAGCTGAGCATGGAGGTGGCAACGGTGAAGCGGGAGCTGGACAGGCTGTACCGCAGGGGGGTCGTTTTCCCGCGCAACTTCGAGACCGTGGAGGGCTGCCGCTTTGCCCGGAGCCTCATGCAGCTCCACGATGCCAGCCAGGCGGCGTTGCGGCTGGACACCAAACGCCACAAGGACCTCTTTGCCCTGTGGGAAGACTTCGCCACCAACGAGTGGGATGAGCATCGGATGAAGCAGGTGGAGGGGCTGGAGACCCCGCCGACACGCATCGTGCCCGCCTACAAGGCGATACAGGACATGCCGGGCATCCTTCCTCATGAGGATGTGCGGGAGCTCCTCGCCGCCGCCGATCTCATCGCCGTGGTCTCCTGCACCTGCCGGCAGCGCAAGGAGGCTACCGGTAATCCCTGCGCCCGGAGTCACGATGCGGTTTGTCTCCAGTTCAACCGGGGCGCGGAGTATGCCCTATGGCGTGGCACCGGTAGCCGCCTCACCCTGGATGAGGCGCTGGAGATGGTGGACGAGGTGGAGGAGGACGGGCTGGTTCATACCTGGGCCAACTCAAGCACGCTGAAGGGAAATGTGATGTGCAACTGCTGCGATGATTGCTGCGTCGCTTTTCAGCCCATGCACCGCTTCGATGTCCCCTACACCAAGGCCTATGCCAAGAGCCGCTACCAGGTTACGGTAGATGCCGATATCTGCACCGGCTGCCAGATCTGTGTGGACCGCTGCCCCTTCTATGCCATCGACATGGCCACAGTCGAGGGCGCCAAGAAACTCAAGGCCCGCATCGATGCCGAGAAATGCATGGGCTGCGGCGTCTGCGTCATTGGCTGCGCTGACCAGGCGATGTTCATGAAGGTGGTCCGGCCCCCGGAGCATATCCCAGCAGCCAAGTGACCTAGGCGACTGGAGAACGGGGGCACGTAGTCTGTGAGGCGCTACTCGAATCCTGTGGTTACCTGAGTCACAGCTCCGTCTGAGGTGCAGGTATATGTGCCGCTGGTAGCGGACTGGCGCAGGTAGTCTGAGAGCGGGTTGGTGGCGGAAGGAAAGATGGTCATGTCGCGGGTCGCGCCGGTGACAGCGTTCACCAATTCCAACCCTCTAACCGCCATCATGGAGTCCATGGCCGTCTGCACATCCGACAATTCAGCTGCGCCTGCATCCTCGTGGCTGCTTTTGATGAGGATGACCGTGGTGGGCACAGCGATCGCTGCCAGTACAGCCAAAATCGCACAGGCCACCAACAGCTCTACCAGGGTGAAGCCACCCTTACCTCGGTGAAGCCCTCTCATAGTGTGCATTTAACGACTATGGGCGGGAAAACAGTAGCGTGCCCGCCCTCATTTTGTCCGGTACCTCCCCTCATAGTTCATAGGTGCCAGCACCGGCGGCTTTAGCGGGTCTTCCCTCAAAAGTGGAACTCTTGATCCGGTCATCGGTGACCACGGTCATGCCTATGCTATGAGCTCTCTGTGCTCCAAGTCCTGGGCAACGTCCTTTAACCCTAGCTGCTCGAGCTTCGCCCGGGTTTGAAGGCCGGTAGCTACATCCCACTGCCTGAGCTGATAGTATTCGTCTTTCATCCTCTCAAACTCTGCCCTGTCGACTACCGAGCCCTTGCGGGATATTATCTCCCCGTCTTTCCCCGGCACCAGGCATTCGCGGTTCACGAAGTCGTATTCTAAGGGCGCGGTAAAGCAGTGATCGGGAAGGCTATCATAATCCCTGCCCCAGCGGCCATCCCTGACAAGTATGGCCCTCTGTAGATTAAAGACCCTCTCACCTATTGCGTAAAGCCCCTGCTCGTCCACCTCACTCCCGGTAACGGCGGAGAGGATCTTGCTTTCCAGGCTGGGGTCACCCACATCTCCCTGGGAATAGTCAAGGTCTATGATGGGCCACAGAAAGTCGCACAGAATGAGGCACTCCTTGGCATACTGGCGATCCTGAATCATTTTCGCTGCCAGGGCCTTCCCCTCGCAGGTGGAGAAATCGGCGGCCACTTCGCCTCCCCAGAACTTCCGGGCGATGGCGCGCACCGCATCACTGAAAGCATTGGCTTCGGCGGTCCTGCTGGCCCAGTTCGCCCATTTGCTCACCGTCAGACCCACTTCATGGAGTTGCTGGATAGGCGTTCTCGGCTCCAGGGCATACAGAAGTGCGTGGGTGATATACAGCCTTGGGCCATATCCCTCCTTGTAATCGGCCTTAGAAAAGTGACCAGTATTTCCGAGCTGCTCTCTGGCCCCGGAGCCTATTGAGTCCGCAGCCTTAACTATCCCCTGGGCCAGAACGTCTCCGATGCCCTCACGCAGAGAGACCTTCCGCAACAGGGTTTCTATGAACTCCAGGCTTCCCACCTGTGATAGGGGGATACCCGTATTCTCATCAGTCAGGATGCCAGCCTTATAGCATGCCTGAAGCCAGCTGATCATCAAGTCGATAGCCTGCGTATCAAGCCCGTAGCTGTCACAAAGCTTGTTGGCATAGAAGGGGACATCGGTCCACTCCCCGTAGTATTTCAGCGCCCGAGATTGATATAGAAGGGACGAGCCGCACATGAACTTGCCCTTCTGGCCATCCTCCGCCTCGTATGTCCTTCTGCCGCAGCCAAGGCAGCCGTAGCAGACGTCCTTCTTCATCCTGGCCCTTAAGTCACGGCCGCCTGTCATTGTCACCGTAAGCGGCATTCTCTTTAGTTCACGGTAGTATCCCACCAGCTCTCGGAGCCTCTCCGGGTGGGCGACTTTCACTCCCTTGCCAGCGCCCTTTACCACAATAGCCTTTAGCTTCTTAGAGCCCATAACCGCCCCCAGGCCCCCAGAGCCGCTGGAATCATTATCGGCCAGGAGAGTAGCCATGATAGCCATATTCTCACCCGCAGGACCAATGGCTACCACCCTGGCCGAGTTGCCAAGCTCGCTCTTGAGGATTTCCCTGGTCTCAATGGCGCTTCTGCCCCATAAAGCAGATGCGTCCTTTAGTTCAACGGTTTCGCCGTCGAGGAAAAGATAGACTGGCTTTTCCGATTTCCCTTGAACT
>JAUVWM010000104.1 GCA_030604105.1 Dehalococcoidaceae bacterium | reverse complement strand
GCTGATGAGTGATATGGAGGGCAAAGGTGGTCAGGGCAGTATCACCGGCCTCAACGGCCTCCTGTTGGCGATCGCCAAGCGCCGGGGTTTGGAGGGCATGTGCCTCTTAGGCGAAGTGCCCATCTACATCTCTCAGTTTCCCGTGCCCTATCCCAAGGCCTCGAAATCCATACTGGAGGTCCTGACCCGCAACCTGGGAATCACCATCGACCTGGCCAAGCTCGATGACCTGGCCCAGGAGTTAGACAGGAATATCGAGACCTTCTACCAGAGAATCCCCCCAGAGATAAGGCAAAGGATCGAACAGTTAAGGCATGTTACTTATGTCAAAGAGACGGAGCCGGGGCCGATCAGCGAGGAGGATAAGAAGAGAATCATGCACGAGGTTGAGGAATTCTTCAAGAGGAGAGGCGAGGAAGATTGACAGAGGGGCACCGCTTCAAAATCTATGGAAAAGCCGAATTTCGCAGTCCCTCCCTCATCGTGGGCTGGAGTCAGGATGCCGGGAGGTTAGGCCCCAATGTTATCGACTTCCTGAAGCGCAAGCTCGATGCCCAAGATTTCGCTGAGATCGAACCATCGGAGTTCTTTCCGGCAACCGGCGTCCTGATCGAGGATGACATAGTTCAGCTCCCCGAAGCGAAGTTCTTTTCCTGTGAGGAGAAGGACATTCTGCTCTTTAAGAGTGATGGGCCAGGCCAGGCACATTATGAGTTCTTGACCGCACTTCTAGAGGTTGCCCAGCACCATTGTCGAGCAGTGGAGTTGTATACCATTGGCGGAATTATCTCGGTAATGGCCCACAGCGGTCCCCGACGGGTATCAGCCATAGCAAATCAGCCACAGCTTAAGAGAACCCTGGCGGCATATGATATTGAAACAGATTTGAACTATGAAACTCCGCCTGGAGGCAGGCCCACCCTGAGCAGCTTCCTCCTATGGGCTGCCAAGAGGAGAAACATTGCCGGGGCCGCCCTGTGGACGGAAGTGCCATTCTATCTTGCCGCCACTGAAGACCCGAGGGCCTGCAAACAAGTACTTACGATTCTCGATAAGAAGTTCAACCTGGGTACGGATCTGGCAGAGCTGGACTGGGAGATAGAGAAACAGGACGAGAAGATAGAGGAGCTGAAGGGGCAGGACTCGGATATACACAAATACATAGAGATGTTGCAAAGAGGGATGATGCTCAGTGAAACTGAGAGTGAAAAACTGGCCGAAAGGGTGACGGAATTCCTGGGGAAAAGGGGCTAGGCCTTCGCGAACGTGAAGCGAGAAACAGCAAGCCTGAAAGTGAAGAGGCTGCGGCCCAACGCCAGGCTGCCACAGCGGGCAACGGAGGGCGCTACCGGCCTCGACCTATTTGCCTCCATTCACGGCAGCTCGGCGGTGACGCTCGATGAGCGGCCCACGCTCATTGCCACGGGCATCGCCATCGAGGTGCCCAGGGGGTATGATGCCCAGATTCGGCCCAGGTCAGGCCTATCTGCCAAGGGCGTTGGCGTCACCTTGGGGACAATAGATAGCGACTATAGAGGAGAGGTAATGGTGACCATGTACCTCTTCGGCGCTCGCTCCCGCTTCGAAGTACGAGACGGGGACAGGATAGCCCAACTGGTCATCAGCAAACTGCCTGACCTACCTCTGGTGGAGGTGGATGAGCTCTCGCCCACGGGGCGTGGTCAGGCCGGTCACGGCTCAACCGGCGACTGAGGCGAACTCGAATGGCCGATATACTGGTAGGCACCTGTTCCTGGACGGATGCCACGCTGATAAGGTCAGGCAGATTTTATCCGGCCTGGGCAAAATCGGCCGAAGCCAGGCTTCAGTTCTACGCCAGCCAGTTCCCCCTCGTTGAGGTGGACAGCAGCTACTATTCCCTGCCCGCCGAGGCCACCAGCAAGCTCTGGGTGCAGCGCACGCCGCCCAAATTCGTGTTCGATGTTAAGGCCTTCAGGCTCTTCACCCAGCACCCCACCCCACCCAAGGCGCTTCCCAAGGATATTCAGGAAGCCCTGCCGGCTCAGGTGAAAGGGAAAAACAACCTTTACCTCAGAGATATTCCCCTTGAGCTCGCCCGGGAGCTATGGCGGCGGTTCGAACAGGCCCTGCTGCCTTTGGAGGGCGCTGGCAGGCTGGGCGTGGTGCTATTTCAGTTTCCGCCCTGGTTCCAGCCGAGCTGGGACAACCAGCAGTACATCGCCCGCCTGAAGGAGTTCCTGCCGCAGTACCAGATCGCCGTCGAGTTCAGGGCGGCGAGCTGGTTTGACGAGAAGCGGCAGGAGGATGTCTTCTCCTTGCTGCGAGACAATAACTACCCCTTTGTCTGCGTGGACGAGCCCCAGGGGTTCAAGTCGAGCGTGCCACCGGTAATCAAGGCCACCTCGGGTATCGCCTTGGTGCGGTTTCACGGCAGAAACCGAGACATGTGGGAGAGGAAAGGCATAGGGCCAGCGGAGCGTTTCAACTATCTCTACTCGGAAGACGAGCTGCGGGAGTGGGTGCCCAGGATCAGGGAGCTTGCCGCCCAGACGCAACAGCTTCACGTTTTGTTCAACAACTGCCACCAGGACAAGGCAGTGGTAAATGGCCGCCAGATACGCTTCATGATTGACTAGGGGAGCTGTAAAAGTGAAGCAGCCTGCGCTCGCCCCTATTGACAATCGAGGGATACTATAGGAGGTTTTTGTAGATAGGGAATTGCCTCTTTCCAGGTTTCGACAAAGGGGTGCATCTCCAACACCTTGAGATCCGTGGCCTCCTTGCGGTTCTTGATATAGCGCACCGCGGTGCCAAGCCTCGATGTTGACCAGCGGCCAAATATGTTGAGGCTCAGGATGTCCACGCCTGCCTTATCTAACTCAGTGGCCACGGCCCTCCTGATGGCATGAACCCCGACACCGGGGCCAAGCTTGAAGCCAGCCAATCTGCACCACCGCTTGAGGTCGTTTCGCACCTTGGCTTTGCCGCATGACTTGATGGGGACTGAGAACACCTGCATCAGGAACTCTGGTATCGGCTGGGGTCTCGCCCTCTCCTTCTTGGTCACCGGTATCGTGATTGTCCTGTTCGGCAGGTTTATATGTTGGTGGCTCAGGGCGGCTACCTCACCGATCCTGGCACCGTAGATCGTCATTGTGGCAAGCCTCAACAGGTCAACGCCCTCCAGGAAAACGCACCCGGCCAATATTAAGGCGTCCACCTGGTCTTTACTAAGGCTTGGGCTATAGGTCTCGCCCTTGTATGTGGGAACGTCAATGGGGAAGAGCCGCCCTCGCTCTACGCTGGTGATAAAGGTTTTCAGGGCTGCCACCCTGGTGCAATAGGTGTTCAAGCAGAGGTTCTTCTGCTCATCGTAAAGAAAATCCATGATCTCGTCGTCGCTATAGCTGCTATAGCAGCTACCGCCCTCTGCTACCGGGCTTCGGTTTGCTTTTCCGCTACCGGCCGGTGTAGATGGTAGCGATAGCAGAGCCAGGGGGGTCCGAAAAGGCATCAGCCCCGCCAGGCCTATCTGAAAAAGCACCAGCCCCGCCAAGTCCCTCGGTAGCGGTAGCAGCTCAGCCCGATAGCAGCCGATCCCCTGCTACTGCTACCGTGCTACCAGATCTCCCCACCGAGGCCGAAACCACTGACGAGCTCAAGAAGGACCTGAACTGCCCGAGCCTCAAGCCCCCTTCCACTTTGGCTCCCTCTTCTCAGAGAAAGCCTTGGGGCCCTCTATGACATCCTGTGACTGGTTCATTCTCTCAACCCAGTAGTAATTGGCGTTCATGGCAGCTTCCAGGGGGAGGTCGAGGCCTTGCATTGCTGACTGTTTGCTCGCCCGTACCGAGAGGGGGGCACATCTCATGATCTCCTGAGCCCATCGCTCGGCGGTGGATATGAGATCTTTAAACGGAACCACCTCGTTCACCAGGCCGATGCGATAGGCCTCCTCGGCCGTGATATGCCGTCCCGTCAGAATCATGCCCATAGCGACCTTGAGCGGAACCTGTCGCGGCAGTCTGTGCACGCCGCCTGCCCCTGCCATGAGCCCTACCGTGGGCTCTGGGAGGCCGAACCGAGCATGGTCAGCGGCTATTATGATGTCGCAGGCAAGGGCGATCTCAAATCCTCCCCCAACCGCATAGCCGTTCACAGCGGCGATTATCGGCTTTGCGCACTCAAAGTGATTGGTTATGCCCCCGAAACCTCCGGGCACGGTGATGGTCCGTGGCTCACCAGCGTGCTGCGCCGTATATTTAAGGTCGTTGCCCGCGGAGAAGGCTCTATCGCCAGCCCCGGTCAGAATAGCCACCCACACATTAGGGTCATCGCGAAAATCGCACCATATCTCAGACAGCTCCTCGTGGGCCGGGGGATGAAAAGCATTCATCACTTCAGGGCGATTTATGGTGATGTAAGCGATCCTGTCTTTCTTTTCATACAACGCGTACTTGTATGGCATCAGGCTCTCCTTTTCTCAACCGGAACTTCCCATTTCAATCCGTAATAAGGCTCTGCATGCCTCGTCGCTGTTGTATCGAAGGCTAGTGCATAGAACACTAGCTGTCAAGCCCAAGGTGTACCGCAAGCACACGTTCCCAATCTACCAAGAAATGGACGCAGGGGGAGCGCTCGATCTTCCATCTTCGCCTTACCATGCGATTTGGCACTTGCGATTAAACTGGTAAGTATGAAAGCCCCAAGACGCTCATCAGTGACTCATAACACTTGCTCACTAATGTTAACATTTCTCTTCGTGGCAAGTGTCCGAATTTTGCTGACGTTGCACACACCTATGACTAGATAACGAGGTGCTCGAAAAGGGCTTCCTATTGGAGCACTGATCCCCTTGCGGTTCTTGACAGCAACAGCTCAGATGCTTAGAGTGTCCATTACCGCGTTGTGCCAGCCTTACTGACGACACACGGTCGCTGCTTGAGAACGGCGACCGCAAAATATGACTTGGGTGCGGGTTTACCTAGATAGGTTCACGCTTACTAGCGCAAGTGAGGAGGTGCCATGATACCGGCGATCAAGCTAACGGAACAGGACAAGAGACTCATCGCAGATAAGGCGCTTGACCTGGGAGCGGACCAGGTGACCTTTCTCAGCCTGAATGGCTACCATAGCCCGGCCTCCCCGGACCCCCACCGCTATATGCCCGATGTCCGCTCGTTCATCGTGCTCGCCTTTCGCCAACTCAGAGGAGCCTACATGTGCCAATCTATTATGCGTCACGAGGCCATGTGTGCCACCGATACCCTGTGGGAGGTGGCGGAGCTCAAGCTGGGCAAGTTCTTGGAGAGCAATTACGACATGGACGTGATGCCTCTCCCTCAACACCGCCCATTCGAGGTGACACAGCAGACCTGGCGGCG
>JAUVWM010000132.1 GCA_030604105.1 Dehalococcoidaceae bacterium | reverse complement strand
TGCTCAACGGCCTCTGGCTGGGCCTCAGCCTCCCCCTCTGCGGTGACAGGCGCAGCCCCAGCCTCTTCCGGCTCTTCCTCAAATGCTTCCTCAGCAATCTGGCCCCCGATGGCCAGAGCGGGAACCGGACGACCGCCGGCCTCTTCCGGCTCTTCGGCCTCCGGCTGGGCCTCGGTCTCCCCCTCCGGGGCGACAGGCACAGCCACAGCCTCTTCCGGCTCTTCGGCCTCCGGCTGGGCCTCGGCCTCTCCCTCCGGGGCGACAGGCGTAGCCACAGCCTCTTCCGGCTCTTTCCTAAATGCCTCCTCAGCGGTCTGGCCTTGCGAGCCTGGCGACGCCTTGAACTCCGCTTCCAGGCCATCCAGCATCGAGACCAACTCCCGGCACATGCGGTCCGTGACAACAGGTATCCTGTGCTCCGCGAGATGCCGCGCCTTAGTGATCACCTGTTCGGCCTTCGATTGGGCCACCTGGAGAAGCTCCTGGGCCTGGCTTCTCATAGCAGCTTCCGCCCTCTCCGTCTCTGCCACCAGCTCACGAGCCTTGTGCTGCACCTCAGCGGCCTCTTTCCTCATGGCGGCCGCAGCCGTCTCTGCCTCCGCAATTAGCTCACCAGCCCTGTGCTCTGCCTCCGCAATTAGCTCACCAGCCCCGTGCTCTGCCTCCGCAACCAGCTCACCAGCCCTGTGCTCCGCCTCAGTGAGCAGGCTGGTTCTCTCCGCCTCCGCCCCTTGCTTCACCTGCTCCGCTACCTGCTCGGCCTCGGTGGCCAGAACCTCCATCTTCTTGGCGAACTCCTGCATCGAGAACAGCGACTGGTGCTGACCATCGGCCCTGTCCCCATTCCCCAGGAGCTTCCTCACCAGGTCCGTCACCTCGGCCTCGTCAAGGCCTTCCTTGACGACGTGGAATTCGTAGCCCCCTATGTTCCTCACCTTAGCCTTGGACATGATGCTTCCTCAAATAGAGACGACATTGAATTGTGGCACATTGGCCAGCCACACCCGATCCACGCTATCATACACCCAATATTTTCAACTCTGGAGCCTGAAAAGCCACACATGCACCCCCCCATTTCTCTTAAGTGCTAACACCCATTTCCATGTCGCCAAGCAGAAACGAGGAGGGCGCAGGGAAAGCCCATTGTGGCCGGTGGCCTCTTGAATTATAATCCGAAGAGGAGCCGTAAGGCGGAAAGGAGGTCATGAGATGGAGGACACGATCCGCGATCTGCTGAAAGAGGCGATGGGCATAACCGATGAGGATATGGCCAGGCTGAATCCAAACATGCTCACGGCACTGGCCGGGGGTCAACTGATGAAGTACCAGATCATCGCTGAAGTGACGCATGCCAAATACTGCGGTGCCGGCATCAAGGTGGGCGACAAGATCGTGATGGAGCCAACAACGATAAACCAAGGGGTAACGAGCTGTCCGCTTTGTATCGGCGCACTGGCCGCGGTATACGGTGCTCAGCGGGTCATCATGGACAGGTTAATGGCCGGCCGTGAGCCCAACGTCGGCATTTTTGACGTTGTGGAGTGCCCGGACCCGGGAATTGAGCACGGCGGCTTGGGCAAGGTGAGATTCAAGGTCTATGCTCAGGAGAAGGCTGCCTAGTCGAAGAGGCACCGAGGAGGGTCCATCGCCTCCTCAGCCGGGGAAAACCGAACGCTAATCTAGGTCAAGTAAACCTGTAAGCCGAGTCCTGTTTTTTCACCCCGATCTGGACGCTGTCCAGACCGGCGAGAAAACGGTGACCATCTATCTAGGGTGAGAGTTACCCCCCACCTCCAGCGACCAACCCGAAGACAGGCCGGGCGTCCTTTTGTCTTCCTATCTGGTCTTGCTCCGGATGGGGTTTACCCGGCCGGCTGGTCTCCCAGCCGCCGGTGAGCTCTTACCTCACCATTTCACCCTTACCTCTCTCACCCCCGGGGTGAAAGAGGCGGTATGTTTCTGTGGCACTTTCCGTAGGGTCACCCCTCCTGGGCGTTACCCAGCATCCTGCCCGGTGGAGCTCGGACTTTCCTCCCCGACATACATCGCGGCGGTCACCCGGTTTACTTGACCTACCCTCAATTTACCACAAAATGGGGAGA
Source organism: Dehalococcoidaceae bacterium (assembly GCA_030604105.1). Classification (GTDB taxonomy): domain Bacteria; phylum Chloroflexota; class Dehalococcoidia; order JAUVWM01; family JAUVWM01; genus JAUVWM01. Next base: position 2,231 of record JAUVWM010000132.1, on the reverse strand, counting down.
GCGGTCAATCACCTGTAATGCCTGAGGGCTTGCTGGCAGAGATAGTGAGCCTGCTTGTTCTGTTCACCCGGGATATGGGCTATGCTGTAGGACTGGAATCGGCCCAAAAGCTGCAGGGCCCGCTCCCGCAGGGGCTTTAGCTCCCTGCTCCTCACCTTGTACCCCCCCTGGATCTGCTTTATCATGAGCTCCGAGTCAGACCTGATCTCGATATGCTCCGCCCCCGATTCGGCTGCTGCCTCTAGCCCGGCGATGAGGGCCTGGTACTCCGCCCGATTGTTGGTGGTCTGGCCGATGGGCCGCGATATCCTCTTCACCACCCTCCCCGATTCGTCGATCAGGGCCGCGCCTATGGACCCAGGCCCGGGATTGGGCTCAGCCGCGCCATCGGTATAGAGGGTCAAACGCCTGGGGGGAGAACTCAAAGCCTGAGCCTCGTTTCCACCCGATCGTCATAGACCACGATACGCTCAATCGCTCCCTGGAGCAGCTGCCTGCGCTCAGCCGGGCTCAGGCTTTGCCAGCGGCCAGTCCTGGACAGCGCCCGGGTGAGGCGCTCTTCCTGTTCCCTTTCCTGCGCCTGCTGCCTGGCTTCAGTGGCCAGGGATGACAGCCTGTGCTCCAGAGCCTCTCGCTGCTCGGCGAGCCGTTGATGGGCGGCCCTCAGCTGCCAATGGGTCATGTCGCCCGCGGCTGCCTGGTCGAGGTAACGTCGAAACCTGTGCTCCAGCGCCTTGAGTCTCGCCTGGAGCTGGCTGCGCTCCGGGGCTTGGGGCTCATATCGGGGCATCCTGGGCTGCCTGCCCTCAGGGCTGGCCTGTCTCTCCAGATCGGCGACAACCGTCGCCTCCAGATCGTCTGCCCGCCTCGTGTGATACTGGCACACGCTTTGATTGGTTCGGGACTGACACTGGTAATAGCGATAGTGGCCATAGCTGCGCTGCCCGTCCCGGCGTCTGATCCATGACTGGTGACGGTTAACGCCGATCATCCTGTTGTCGCAATAGCCACAATACGCCAGACCCGAGAGCAGGAAGGGTGGCGCTTTAACATACTGCCTGGGCCTGGGCCTGGGCCTGGAGCTGAGCTGCTGCTGCACCCGGTTGAAGGTTTCCGAAGAGACCAGGGCCGGGTGGCTGCCGGAGACCCGGATGCCAAAACGGTGATAGGTTCCCACATAGGTGCGATTGCGCAGTATGTCACGGATGCTGACCACACTCCACCTGCCCCCTTTGCGGGTGACGATGCCCCGCTCATTCAGATGGCGGGCGATGAGGCGCAGCCCCATATTCTGCTCCAGATAAAGTCGGTAGATGAGCCTGACGGTGTCAGCCTCCTGGGGCACAACCTCAAACCTGTGGCCAACCCCGATCTTGTAGCCGAAGGGCGGCTTGCCCAATCCCTCCCCCCTCATGGCCCTCATCCTCATGGCTTCCCTGACCCTGTCCCCTACCTTCGCGCCCGCCCGCTGCTTTGACCACGCCTCAAGGGCGCTGGCCAAGGGGTCGGCTATCCCCTCGCCGGCGCACATCACCTTAGCCCCAAGCTGCTCAAGCTCGAGGAGGCGCTGCAGCGTCTCCTCGAGGCTGGCTCCCAGCTGGTCGAGGTCCCTCACTATCACCACCTGGAACCCTTTTCCCTGCTCCCTGATGTAGTCCAGCAGGCGATGGTATTCAGGCTGGCCCCTCTGGCCCGGCGATTCCATTTCAATAAAGGTAGCTACAGGCTGATAACCCTGTTCCTGGCAGAAGCGCAGGAAAGACCTCTCCAGCTCCATAAGCGGGGGCTCGCCGGCAAGGCCGGATTCGGTGCCCAGTCGGAAATAGCCCAAGGCTCTCATGACAGACCTAGCCCAGATATAGAATGCGCTCGCAACTGCCGCACTGGACTAACTCCTCTCCCGCTCTTGCCCGCTGCAGCTCATTCATGGGCAGGGCGATCCTGCATCCCTGGCACATCCCCTGCTCCACCTTGGCCACTGCCTGGCCCTGCTTCCTCGGCCGCAACGCTTCATAAAGCTCCACGTCGGCGGCGGGGACTTGAGCCACCATCTCTCTGCGCTGCCGGTCAAGGGCGGCCAGGTCCGCTTTCAGGACAGCTTGCTCCCCTACAAGCTGCTCCTGTTGTTGCCGCCACCAGGCTTCAATCTGCGCCGCCTCCCTGATCCCAGCCTCCAGCCTGTCGCGCACCGCCTCAACCTGACCCATCAGCTCAAGCGCCTTATCCTCTTG
>JAUVWM010000039.1 GCA_030604105.1 Dehalococcoidaceae bacterium | reverse complement strand
GGGGGCGGAATGTCTCTCCTAACAACCCCATATGTGACTGACAAATTCCGTACGCCGAGAGATGAAGCCCTTCTCTGCTTAACCTGGAACGCTTTCGGCAGATCTCGTCTTTGAACAACCCTTTCGAACCCGGCCTCCGCCTCCCGGGCGGCGGCGGCGCCCTGAAACTGGGCCACGATCTCCCGGGCCAGGCGCTTCTTGAGCAGCATGGGGTTGACCGACTGGGCATCGAGCTGCTCCTTGAGCTGGGCCAGCTCCGGGGTGGCGACATCGGTCACCAGCTCGAAGTAGTCCATGATGAGGCGGTCGGGGATGGACATCACCTTGCCGTATATCTCCCCCGCCGGCTCATCGAAGCCGATGTAGTTGCCCAGGCTCTTGCTCATCTTACGGCTGCCGTCGGTGCCTACAAGCAGGGGGACCAGAAATACCTGCTGCGGGGGCTGCCCCCTCATCCCCTGGAGCCGTCTGCCCACCATGCAGTTGAATTTCTGGTCGGTGCCGCCGAACTCCACATCGGCCCGGACCTCCACCGAGTCATGGGCCTGGAGCAGGGGGTAGAGGAGCTCGGTGATGGCGATGGGCTGCTCCGCTTCCCACCTCTGCCAGAAGTCGGCCCTGGTCATCAACTGGGCGACAGTGAACTCGCCCGCCAGCCGGAAAACGTCGCTCAGGGTCCAGTTGCCGAACCACTCGCTCTGCCAGCGCACCTCGGTTCTCTTGCGGTCAACTATCTTGAAGAACTGCCTCATATAGGTTTCGGCGTTGGCCTTGACCTCCTCGGCGGAGAGCATGGACCGCAGGGCCGACTGACCGCTGGGGTCCCCGATCTGGGCAGTCCAGTCGCCGACGATGAGGACAACCTGGTGGCCTGCCTCCTGAAACTGACGCAGCTTCCTCAGCCCCACCGCATGTCCCAGGTGGATGTCGGGGCAGCTGGGGTCAAAGCCCTGCTTCAGCCGCAGGGGTCTGCCCGACTCCAGCAGCTTTACGAGCTCCGCTTCAACGATGATCTCGGCCACTCCCCGCTTCAGCAGCAGGTCATAGTCCATTTTGGTCATGGTCCCCTCAGGCCCTCAGCGCTGCCCTGGCTTGCTCCACGTCTTTCGCTATCTGTGCCTTCAGCTCCTCCGCTGAGGCGAAGCGTATCTCAGCTCGCAGCCGTTCAATAAGCTCGACCCTGAGCTCACGCCCGTAGAGGTCACTCTCGAAATCGAGCAGATAGACCTCTACCGTGCGCTCGCCGGCGTCAAAGGTGGGACGCTGGCCGATATTGGTCACTGCTTGATGAGGTTCAGCGTCGATGTAAGCTCGGCTGATATAGACGCCATCCGGGGGAAGCGCCCGATGTGGCTGGAAGGCCAGGTTGGCTGTGGGAAAGCCCAGGACTCGGCCTCGCTCCGACCCTGTGGTCACCCTGCCCTCGACGCTGAAGTGCCGCCCCAGCAGCTCGCTCACCCTTTTCATGTCCCCTTCGGCCAGGGCTCCTCGCACCGCCGTGCTGCTGGCCACCTCACCGTCAATCACTATGGGGGGAACAACGTCCACGGTGAAGGCCATCTCCTTACCCAGGGCAACAAGGCTGGCAGCATTGCCTTCCCTCCCCCGGCCTAAAGCGAAGTCAGGGCCGATCACCAGGCCCTGCATTCTCAGGTGCTGCTTGAGCAGGGCTACGAATTGGCGAGCTGTGAGTTGAGCCAATGCCGGGGTGAAGGACAGGGTAACGATAAAGTCTATGCCCAGACCCTTGAGCAACCTGGTCCTTTCCGGCAAGCTGGTCAGGTGGGGCAGACCGCTCTGAGGGCGGAGCACCTGTCGGGGATGGTGCTTGAAGCTTACCACTCCGGACAGCAAGTTCCTTTTTCGAGCCTCTTCCCTGAGGTGGTTTATGAGGTGTTGGTGACCGCGATGAACCCCGTCGAAAACGCCGACCGTGAGCAAGGTATCTCGCTCAGGCCCTTGCCTGGCCAGTTCCTCTTCCACCTGCATTTCAGCCCCCACCACGATCTTCTAAAAGAATAGGGGTTTATCCAACCCCCCATGCGATACTATCACACGGCATATGGCGCGTCAAGCTGGCCGTTATCTAGGTAACACCTGACGCCTTTCGGCCACTGGCTATGTTATCCAGCCGGAGCACCACCTCATCTATAGCCTGGGTGGGAGTGGAGGCCCCAGCGGTGACGCCGACCCGACGCTGTCCCTTAAGCCAGGCCTCCTTGACCTCGGCTGCGCTTTCCACCTGGTAAGTCCCCACACCGGTGGCCGCGCACATCTCGGTCAGGCGGATCGTATTGGCGCTGGTGCATCCCCCCACTACCACCATCAGGTCCACCCTGGCCGCCAGTTCCAGCGCCGCCGCTTGACGTTTTCTGGTGGCACCGCATATGGTGTTGACTACGCGCAGCTCTGAGAGCCGGTCCAAAGTGGAGCCAACGAGCATGGCCACAAATTCGGCGAAGCGAGCCGGGCTTTGGGTGGTCTGGGAGAGGATGCCCAGACGGTGGGGCAGCCTGCTGAGGCGAGTCAGGGCCTGTGTATCAAGGGTGGCCAGTCCCTTTCCCCCGGTCCAACCCAGCACCCCTTTTACCTCGGGGTGGTCAGCGTTGCCGAAGACGATGACAGAGAATCCTGCCTCAGCCAGCCCTCTGGCCGCCATCTGGGCGCTGCGGACGATAGGGCAGGTGGTGTCCACTAGCTGAAGGCCTCGCGCCTCGATATCGGCCATAACCTGTTCGCCCACGCCGTGGGAAGCGATAGCTATGATATTGCCTCGGAGATCATCCAGGCTTTCCGCCACTTGAACACCGGCCTTGGCCAGTTCGGCTACCACCTGCTGATTGTGCACTGCGGCGCCCAGGGTTTCCAGCCCTCCATATTGGCGGGCGGCTTTCTTCAAGATATTGATAGCTCGCCTCACCCCGAAGCAGAACCCCATCTCACGGGCTTTCTCGATCTCCAATCCCTTCTCCCGCGAGCGAACCGACTTCTTCCAGCTGCTCCCAGTCATCCTTATGATATACGCCTTGATAGCTCGGCGGAAGCAGCCTGGCGATGCTGACCATCATGAGATCAGTTAGCGAGTTCAACAGGGCTCTGGTCACTTTGCCATCAGGCGAAGGGGGAGTGAACGGGCGGCCGATGGTAACCGTTATTTCAGGGCGGCGCAGTATCGAGGTAAAGCCCTCGAGCTTTTCCATGCCCGTTATGCCCACCGGAAGGATAGGGGCGCCGGAGCGCAGGGCCACGTGGGCGGCGCCCAGGAGGCCGGGCTGCATCTGGCTGCTGCGGCTCCGTTCACCCTCGGGGAATATGCCCAGAGCCAAGCCTTTCTTCAGGACAGCGTTCGCCTGGCTGAGTGCCTGCCTATCCAGTTGATTTCGGCGCACCGGAAAGGCCCCGAAGCCGCGCACCAAGGTCCCCAGCCAGGAATTAAATAGCTCATCCTTGGCCATGAACGCGATCCTGCGCGGGATGCTGGCACCCAGGAGTGGCGGATCTACTGCGTGAAGGTGATTGGCCACAATTATCAACGGGCCTTTGGCGGGGACGTTCTCTTTGCCTCTAACCCGCCACCGGGCTAGACCGATAAGCAGGATTCTCATCAGCGCTGTGCAGGGATAATACACTGGGGCTGTAAACATCGTGACCAATTATAGCCTATTGCGGAGGCCAGGTAAATACCGTGGAGGGGTCAAGCCGGTGTCCGCTTGACATAGACCTCCTTGACAATGGCATCGTCCAGCGCCAGTTGGGTCTCATCGACGCGGACTACATACGATGGTCGCCGCTGCACAAGGGTGATCTTGCTCCCGGGCAGAATTCCCAGGGAGGCCATCCGCTGGAGCCTGGTCCCGGCCCTGGTGCTGAGATAGGCTACTGTGGCCTCTTCGCCTACCTTGAGCCAGGTTGCGGGTATGACCAGAGGCCTGACATCGGCCGCCCTCTTGTGACAGCACTCCCCCTCAGGGATCAGTTTGCCATGAGGGCAGGTTGTGGGGTGCCCCAGGAGAATGCAGATGCTGTTGGTCGCTTCCGGGCTCAGTACATGCTCGAATTTGCAGGCTGTGGACTCCACCTCTTCCCTTTCCAGGTCGAGGACGTCGGTAAGGAGGCGTTCCGCCAGCCGGTGGCGGCGTACTACGCTCCTGGCTCGCTCATGTCCCCTGTCGGTGAAGAGGAGGCTGTCTCCGCTGGTGGTGAGCAGTCCCTTTCCCTTTCCCCTCCTATGCTGGTGGCGATGCCCGGGCTTTGTATCTCTGACAGTGGTGAGCAGCCCCTGTCTTATCGCTTCATCCAGGGCAGCCTGCATCTGTTTTTGGGCCAGGAGGGGGGTTTCTTCATAGGGGAGGGAGATGGAGCCCGCCTCGGCCGCCCTCTCCTCCTCGATGGCGCTCCATACCGCTTCAAGGATCTCGTCGATCTGTCGCTGCCACATGTTACTTCCTCCATGGTCTGATCATAGCTGTACGTTGAGGGTTTCCAGGATAAGATTGAGCACACCTCCTACCAGGATGGCAAAGGGAAAGATGAACCCTACCATACCCAAAGTGGTCTTCAGACCCCTCTCCTTTATCATGACCATGAGCATGGCAATACAGGGCAGGAACAGGGTGATCACCACCAGGCTGACCACCATCTGGGTGACGTTCATGGCTCCTGCCGCAGCCAGCATGTACAGCCCGGCGGCCCCGTAGTCGCGGCGGAGAAAGCCGAGCAGGAAGGCGGCGGTGGCCTCGGCGGGGAGACCCAGCCAGCTCTGGACAATGGGCTTCCCCCCGCTTTCCAGGACTGACAGGAGCCCTGTCTTGTCCATGAAGAACAGGATAAGGGTGCCCAGGAGGAAGAGAGGGACAGCCTCCTTGAGGTACCATTTTGCCCGGGCCATGGTCTTGGCCAGCACGTTGGAGATGTGAGGCATCCTGATCGGGGGGACTTCCATGATGAAGTCCGGGCTCTCGCCGGGTATCACCCTGGAGGCGAGATACCCCACCAGTAGAAGCTGCGCGCCAACGACACCGATAAATAGGAACAGGGCTGTTGCCGAAAGGCCGCCGAGCATGGCGGCGATCACTGCCAGCTGCGCCGAGCAGGGTATGGCTAGACCCAGGAGCAGGCTGGTGATGAGCCGCTCCCGCTTGGTCTCCAGCGTCCTGGTGGTCAGGATAGCCATCGTGCCGCAGCCCAGGCCCAAGACCATGGGCAATACCGCCTTGCCGCTGAGGCCGATCCGCTTCAGGGCCTTGTTGGCCATCAGGGCCAGGCGGGGGAGATAGCCCACGTCCTCTATTATGCTGAAGGCGAAGAAAAACAGGCTCACCACGGGCAGGATGATGGCTATGGCATAGGTAAGCCCCATGGTTATCAGGCCGTATTGGCCCACCATAAGCTCCTGAAAGAGAGAGACGGGAATATGCTCCAAAAGCCTGGTGGCCCAGGGATTGATGTATTCGCCGAACACGGTTGCCTCGGTGAAGTCGACCACCGTGCCCGCGCCGAAGTCCCCCACCAGCTTGTAAAAAAGATAGAGGACCAGCAGCAGGATGGGGATCCCGGCAATGGGATGCATGCTCCACCGGCCCAGGGAATCGGTTAGGGAGATAGCCTGGCTGGGCGGTGCCAGGGAGACCTGTTGCCACACCCCCCTTATCTCCTCTGCCCTCTGTTTGCTTATGAGGTAGCCGATGGATTTGGCGCGGCGAGACTGTAGTTCAGCGCTGACCTCGTCGATGTGTCGGAGCGCCTCTTCACCCAGCCTGGCCGATAGCAGGTCTTTGAGGCTATCATCGCCGGAGAGTCACATCAGGGCCACCGACCTTCGGGATATGGGCAGCGGCGGGAGCAGGGCCTCGATCTTGGCCGCGGCCTCCTCGATATCGGGGTCATATCTTACCTTGAAGGTCGATTTGGAGGCGTCGCCAATGGCCCTCTCCAGTTCGCGGAGCCCCTGGCGCCGGATCGCCACTGTCCTTATCACCGGTACTCCCAGGAGCTGGGCCAGGCGCTCGGTATCCACCCTTATGCCCTGATTTTTGGCCTCGTCCCACATATTGAGGTCCAGCATGAAGGGGACTTCCATCTCGGCCAGCTGAGAGCTGAGGACAAGGGCCCGGCGCAGGTTCTTGGCATCGGCAACCTGGACAATGAGCCGGTCTCCATCCTCAACCAGGATGTCCCGGGCAATGCGCTCATCCTCGGAGCGGGGGACCAGGCTGTTCACTCCCGGGGTGTCGATGACGAGGCGTTCCCGGTCAAACCGCGCCCTGCCCTGGGCCAGTTCCACCGTGGTCCCCGGGTAGTTGGATACGGTGACATAGGCCCCGGTGAGGTGGGCGAAGACAACGCTTTTACCCACGTTAGGGTTGCCCACCAGGACTATCCTCTTGAGCTCACCCTGACCGCTATCCGCATGGCGCGGTGCGCTTTGGTGGCGGCCTGAACTCATACTGAGCCCTTCTTCCCCCGGCACCTGGGGCAAAGGCCGGCTAGATTGAGCTCGGCGCTGGTGACCTTGAAGCCCTGTCTCCCCCCCACATCCGCCTTGAGCTGCTGGATCAGCGGGCTTTCAAACTCCACGACCCGGCCGCAGCCGAGGCACACCAGATGATGGTGCTCCCGTGGAGAATGTCCCTCATAGTGGTGATGGTCCTCTTCGAAGTGAAGCTCGTCTATCAGCTGCAGCTGCTTGAACAGGCGCAGGCTGCGATAGACAGTGGACAGGCTGAGGCGGGGTTGCTGCTCCCGGGCCCGGCGGTAAAGCTCGTCGGCATCCAGGTGCCCCCCTGCCTGCTGGATGAGGTCCAGAAGCAGGCTTCGCTGGGAGGTGCTTCGCCGTCTCGCCCTGCGTAGTATCTGGCTGGGGGCAAATCGTGGTTTGGCTCTCATATGTTTTTGCTAATGCAATTCGTTTGCAGCTACTATAGCAGGCTGCTTTTACCCTGTCAACCTTCTAAATAGAGGGACGGCTTGCTCTTGACGAGGCTGGGTAAAATAGGGTAGGCTAATAGCCACCCCTTGGGCAGGGGAAGACCTAGGTTTATAGGGGGAGAGAGCAACATGTGGTGCCGAGGCATCCGGGGGGCGATCACAGTGGAGGCTAACACCAGGGAGGATATCCTGGCCGCCACCCAGGAGCTACTGCGCAGGATGATTGAGGCTAACGGAGTGGAGGCAGAGGAGGTGGCTTCCATCCTGTTCACCACCACCCCTGACCTCAATGCCGAGTTCCCTGCAGTGGCCGCCCGGCGCTTGGGCTGGTCGGAGGTGGCCCTGCTCTGCGGGCATGAGATGGACGTCTCAGGCAGCCTCCCCAAATGCCTGCGCATCTTGATGCTGGTCAACACTGAGAGGCGGGCCGGGGAGATCGTGCATGTTTACCTTAAAGAGGCCGAGAACTTGAGGTCGTGAAAAAGTCATGGCCTGTGGAGGTGCGCTGTGATCGTGGTCATGAACGCCGATTCCGGTGACAAGGAGATTGCCCGAGTGATATCCCGTCTGGAGGAGAAGGGGCTGCAGGGGCATCTGTCGCGGGGGATGGAGAGAACCGTGATTGGGGTGGTGGGGCAAACCTTCCCCGAACTGCGCGATATGCTGGAGCTGATGCCCGGCGTGGAGGAGGTTATCCCCATCTCCAAGCCGTACAAGCTCTCCGGCCGGGAGTTCCAGCCCCAGGACAGTAGGATAAAGGTAGGTGAGGTCACTATAGGTGGCGGCGACCTGGTAGTGATCGCCGGCCCTTGTGCTGTGGAGACGGAGAGACAGGTTGTGGACACGGCCCAGGCAGTGAAGGCGGCTGGGGCTAGCATTTTTCGCGGCGGCGCCTTCAAGCCGAGCACTTCCCCCTATCACTTCCGGGGGCTGGGCGAGGAGGGGCTAAAGATCCTGGCCCAGGCCCGGGAGGAGACGGGCCTGCCTATCATCACCGAGGTGCTCACCCCCCAGGATGTGGAGCTGGTGGCAAGATATACCGACATGCTCCAGGTGGGAGCGCGCAACATGCAGAACTTCGTCCTGCTCGACGAGGTGGGCAAGACGAGGAAGCCGGTGCTGCTCAAGAGGGGCATGTCGGCCACCATCCAGGAATGGCTGCTGTCTGCCGAATACATTCTCTCCCAGGGCAATCGCCAGGTGGTGCTTTGCGAGCGGGGCATCAGGACCTTTGAGACCTACACCCGCAATACTATGGATATCAGCGCTATCCCCATCATCGAGAAGCTCAGCCATCTGCCTGTCATTGCCGATCCCAGTCATGGCACCGGCAAGTGGTATCTGGTAACTCCCCTGGCCCTGGCAGCAGTGGCCGCCGGGGCCGACGGGCTGATGATCGAGGTCCATCCCACCCCGGATTTTGCCCTCAAGGATGGCGTCCAGTCGCTCACCTTTGAGAACTTTGAGCAGCTGATGTCTCAGGTAAGCGCCCTGGCCAGCTCGGTGGGGCGCCGGATAGCCACCGGGGCGGCAAAGATGTGACCGATTTGGTCCAAGAAGCTTGAAAAGCGATGGTTTGAGTGGTATAATATTTCACTGAAGACTCGGCCGCGCTGTCCTGAAGCGATAGATGGCAGCGGTTGAACCTTTAAGTCAGTCCCGAGAGGCTGGTAAGGGGAAGAAGGCTGATCTCGGCAATTCAAGACCCCATCAGGGCCGAAGTTAGAAACCTCTTGCCAGCCGGGTGAGAGGTTTTTCGATGTCTGAGAAGGTCATAATGTCGCAGGAGGACATCCGGCGGGCCCTGACGCGGATCGCCCATGAGATCGTGGAGAGAAACCGGGGCTGTGAGCAGCTGGTTTTCGTGGGGATGCAGACTCGGGGGGTACCCCTGGCCAGACGGATGGTATCCAAGATAGAGGAGTTTGAGGGTGCAGAGACGCCGGTAGGGGCTCTGGACATCAGCCTCTACCGGGATGACCTCTCTCCCCTGGAGTCGCAGCCTGTGGTGCGCCGCACCGATATCCCCACCACTATTGCCGGCAAGCGCGTGGTTTTGGTCGACGACGTGCTCTACACCGGGCGCAGCATCCGCGCCGCCATGGACGCCCTTATCGACCTGGGTCGGCCTCAGACTATTCAACTGGCGGTCCTGGTTGACCGCGGCCATCGCGAGATGCCAATCCGTGCCGACTACGTGGGCAAGAACCTGCCCACCGCCATGGATGAGGAGGTGGAGGTGCGGCTTGAGGAGACCGATGGCAAGGATGAGGTGGTGATCGTCAAGAGTGAGGCTGAGCCAGCGTTCATCGGCAAGAGATAGCGTTTCTTGTTTGGCAGAGGTAGTTTATCATGAGCTTAGCCCAGAGCAGCCTGGTAACCATAGACGATCTCTCTAACCAGGAAATTGAGGCGGTCTTTTCCTTGGCAGACGAGATGTCGGGCTCAATGAGTGAGCAGTTCGGGGTATGCCGGGGCAAGATCATGGCCAGCTTGTTTTTTGAGCCAAGCACCAGGACGCGGCTGTCGTTCGAGGCGGCGATGCACAGGATGGGGGGCGGCGTGATATCCGCGGTGGAAATGGGGGCGACCTCGCTGTCAAAGGGTGAGAGCATCGCTGATATGGCAAGGGTGGTCGGGAGTTACGCCGATATAATCGTCATCAGGCACCCGTGGGAGGGAGCGGCCAAGGTGGTTGCCGACTACGCTGGCGTCCCCGTAATAAATGCCGGCGATGGAGCTCATGAACATCCCACCCAGACCTTATGCGACCTCTACACCCTTAAGAAGGAGAGGCAAACCATAAGCGGTCTGAGGATAGCCCTAGGTGGGGACTTGAAATACGGGCGTACCATACATTCCCTGACCTATGCACTGGCCAGGTTCGGGGCAACTATCCTATTCCGTCATGGTCCAGGCCTTGAGCTGCCGGAACATGTTAAGAGTAAACTGACCACAGAATACCGGGGTAAGCTGGCGAGAGCCCAGGACCTGAGCCCTGCGGACTTTCAAAGCCTCTTTCCCTTGGATGCTATATACATAACGCCGAGTAGCCCGCACCAGCCAGCGCTGATGCCTGACATGCCTGACCTCAGTATTCAAATCGAGCTGAAGAAGCGAAAAATTGACGTTCTCTATGTCACCCGGCTCCAGAAGGAAAGACAGGTGTGTACGGCCGAAGGGCAAGAGTCCAAAGAGGACTACCCGGTAGTGGACAGGAAATTGCTCAAAGAGAAGGAGCTTGAGGGAACACTTGTCATGCATCCCTTGCCCCGTATCGATGAGCTTGCCTACGAGATAGATGCTGACCCGCGAAGCATGTACTTCAAACAGGCGGCACGCGGAGTGCCGATCAGGATGGCCCTGATAAGCCTCTTGCTGGGAGCCAAGCGGGTCGATATCCCTGAGAAGGAAGAGCCAGCCTTTGTTAGGAAGATAGACTATCCTGCTTACGAGCGCAATTTCGGTGTCGAATGCGCGAACGCAAACTGCGTGTCGAGGCAGGAAATCGAGAGGAAGTACATTAAACCTGAGTTCGAGATAGTGGCGAAAAAGCCTTTGACGCTGAGGTGCGTCTACTGTGAACATGAGACCCATCCCC
>JAUVWM010000042.1 GCA_030604105.1 Dehalococcoidaceae bacterium | reverse complement strand
GCCTGTCGCGCACCGCCTCAACCTGACCCATCAGCTCAAGCGCCTTATCCTCTTGTTGGCTTTGCCTGGCTTTAAAGTGCTCTACCTCTTGTTGCAAACTTGTCAGCTCTTTGGGGTTCCTCGTCTTGCCGCTATAGAGCTTCTCCTCCAGAAGCCTGCACTTGCTCTCTGTGTCCTCCGCCTCCCACTCCGCTGCCTGTTGCTCCTTCTCCAGCTCAGCCAGGCGCCCCCTCTCCTGCTCCATTGCGGCTCGGACTGCCATCAGGGCCTGGCTCTCCCCCAGCTGGCTCTCAACCTGCGCCAGCATATCACCCCTCATCCCCAGGCGCAGGTCGATCTCCTGCAGGTTGTACAGCTGCTTTGCCTGACTCACCCGATGACCCTCCGCAAGCAATATCACCATCATTTTACCACATTGCCGCCACGGAGCGCCAAAGCCGTTGGCTCCCAGCGGGCCATCGGTGCTGTTTGAGCCGCGGCCAGCTTGCCCCCCACACCAGCCCATGCTATCATTGCGGCAGGGGACAGGGGAGAGGGAGACTCCCTATATTTTGCCGGCCATGGCTTCTGCCCTCTCTGGCGGCGACCTCGGGTGGCCTGGAGAAAATGGAAAACGATCTATCACCGGCTGCCATCACCGATGGCCTTGAGACCACGTTTGTCGGCCAGCATCTCCTCTATTACTCCAGCATTCCCTCCACCATGGACGCCGCCAAGCAGGCGGCGCAGGCGGGGGCCGTGGAGGGGACCATCGTTATCGCCGAGGAGCAGACGGCGGGGCGGGGACGGATGGAGCGGAGCTGGCTGTCACCGCCTGGCGGCGCCATCGCCCTATCTATCATCCTTCGCCCCAAGCTATCCCATCTTCCGCAGCTTATCATGGTAGCCTCGCTGGCGGCGGTGCACAGCATCGAGAAGGTCTCCGGCTTGAGGCCGGCGATCAAATGGCCCAACGATATCCTTATCCAGGGCAAAAAGGTCTGCGGTATTTTGATTGAAAGCCAGCTGCGGGGCAAAAGGGTTGACTTCGCCATCATGGGCATCGGGCTGAATGTCGCCCTTGATGTGTCGGCTTTCCCCTCTATCTCAGCCACAGCCACCAGTTTGGCCACCGAGCTGGGCAGGAAAGTGTCCCGGCGGCGTATCCTGCAATGCTTGCTGGCTGAGGTGGAGCGGCTGTATCTGGCGGTGCAAGCCGGCGAGCCCATCTACCAGGAGTGGCGAGATCGCCTGGAAACCCTGGGCAAGAAGGTGCGCGTGAAATGGGGCGAGGGTATAGAGGAAGGTCAGGCCGAGTCAGTGGACAGCCAGGGAGGCCTCTTGTTGCGCCGCGGTGACGGGACGCTGGCCAGGATCGTAGCTGGCGATGTTACCCCAATGCCCAGTCCATAATCGGGGCTGTCTCTTGGCGCCAGCTATTCGGGGGTACCGATGTTGACGGTTTCTCTCAGCCCGTGATATAATAATCCTAGAAGTGTCACGCTTGCCTGAGTTGAGGCTCGCGTATGCTTATATATAACATGCCTTTTGGTGCTGGAGTGTGGATTTTGCTGGCCTCTGCCCCAAAGATCGAGAGTATTCTAGGGGCCGAGGTATTTTTAATGTTAATTCCCCTCTCAGGCCTGTCTCGTATCGATCGAAGGGAAAAAGGAGTTACCTATGGCGAAGCCGGTTGCTAAACTTTTCAGAGATGCCCCGAGTGCCCAGAGAGCGCTTGGCCAGTTACTATCCCAGGGTTATAAGGCAGAGGAAATTGGCCTGCTGGCGCGCGATAAAGAGGATGTCGGCGGCCTGAGTGCCCAGGCCGCCACCAAGGCGAGGGCAACTTTTCCCCAAGCAGGCGATGCTATCGCCACCGGCCCAATCGCCAGCGCCCTGGGTGAAGCCGGGCCCAAGCCCGCCGGCGACGCGTTGGCGGCGGCATTGACCAAGGTGCTGGGTATTTCCCAGGAAACATATGACTATTACACCTTCGGCATCTCAGTTGGGGGTGTCCTGGTCAGCGTCCATACTGGGGAAGACCGCCTGTCTGGGGCGCGGCGGATACTGAGGTCGGCTGAGGCTGTCCCGCCCCGGGAGGAGGCGGGGGCCAATAGCCCGGGCTTTGCCCTGGCCGGGCGGATGACCGCCACCGACCCCATAGATGCCAAGATGTCCGGGGATTTCCGCAAATACTAGCCCTTCATTTTCAGAGGAGGTAAGGGATGTCAAGGTTCATAGCCACCTCAGCGATTCAAGGCGCCCACGCAGTTTTCAATGAGGCGGAGCAATTGCTCGCTCAGGCGATGGAAAAGCTGGGGCCAGATACGCCCGTCGCTTTCCCCAATACCGCCTATTACCTGCCCGTTATCTATAGCTTCACCGGGCATAAGGTGGAGAGATTGAAGGATATGGCCTGGCCTCTGGAGCACGCCCGGGCCCTGCTGCCACCGGTGCCCCAAGATAACCTGTGGCTGCCCTACCTGGGGGAGACCCTGGATTCAGGGGTGGCCACCCTGTTCGCTGAAGAGATGATCGAGGGGATCCGCTTTGCCCTGGGGGAGCAGCCCGAGGTGCGCAATGGCTTCACCTATAACGGGCCCATCGACGATGTGCAGATGCGCTCCTGGGGAATTCAGATGGTGGATGGCAGAATGCCCGGCTTTGCCGCCCTGGTGGGGGTTGCCAAGAGCAACGAGGTGGCGGTCAAGATCGTTCGTGAGCTGCAGTCGAAGGGGCAGCTCATCTTCCTGTGTGGCAATGTCAATGGTCGCTCCATTGTGGACCAGCTCCTGGAGGAGGGGGTGGAGCTGGGCTACGACACCTTCACCGTCCCCTTCGGCTCCGATACCATCTCCGCTGTCTACGCCCTGGGCTATGCCGCCCGGGCCGCCATCAGTTTTGGCAATGTCGCTCCCGGCGATTTTCGGCAGATACTCCTGTACAATAAGTTCCGCTGCTTCGCCTTCGTGCTGGCCCTGGGCCAGGTAGATGACCTCAAATATGCCACGGCTGCCGGAGCCATCAGCTACGGCTTCCCGGTGATGGCCGATACCGTGATCCCCAATATCCTGCCCACCGGGATAACCCAGTATGAACACGTGATCAGCCTCCCCTTCGACGATATCCCGGGCAAGGACGACCTGGAGCGGGCGGAGAGGCTGGTGCAGCGCTGCATAGAGGTGCGGGGCATCAAGGTTAAGATCGCCAAGGTCCCGATACCTGTGGCCTACGGGCCGGCCTTCGAAGGGGAGGTAGTGCGCCGGGACAATCTGCAGGCTGAATTCGGTGGCAAAGGGGGGCTGTGCTTCGAGTGGCTGACCATGAAGGACATGGATGAAGTCGAGGACGGCAAGTTCACCGTGGTCGGCGGCGACCTCGATGCCTTCGAGGAAGGGGCTAAGGTACCCCTGGGCATCGTGGTCGAGGTGTCCGGGCGCAAGATGCAGAAGGACTTCGAGCCGGTCCTGGAGAGGCAGATCCACCACTTCATCAATGGCGCCGAGGGCATCCAGCACATAGGTCAGCGCGACATCGCCTGGCTGCGCTTCAGCAAGAGCGCGGTGGCCAAGGGCTTTCGTCTCAAGCATCTGGGCGACATCCTGCACGCAAACTTCCACAATCAATTTGGCGCCATCGTGGACAAGATTCAGGTTACCCTGCATACCGATAAGGCTAAGGTGCAGGAGCTGATAGAGCAAGCCCGCGTCGTTTATCAGGAGCGGAACGTGCGCATCGCCGGCCTTACCGACGAGGCGGTGGATACCTACTATAGCTGCACCCTGTGCCAGTCCTTTGCCCCCAATCACGTCTGTATTATCAACCCCGAGCGGGTGGGCCTGTGCGGCGCCTATAACTGGCTCGACTGCCGGGCCGCCTTTGAGATAAGCCCCAGGGGCCCCAACCAGCCGGTGCCCAAGGGGAAGGTCATCGACGAAAGGCTGGGGGAGTGGGAGGGAGTCAACCAGTTCGTCTACGAGCACTCCGGCATGAACGTGGAGCGCTTCACCATCTATTCCCTCATGGACTCGCCCATGACCACCTGCGGCTGCTGCGAGTGCGTCATGGTGATCATCCCCGAGGCCAACGGGGTCATGATCATCTCTCGAGACGACTACAGCATGACTCCCTGTGGCATGACCTTCACCACTTTGATGGGGACGGTGGGGGGAGGAATGCAGACGCCGGGGATGATGGGGCATGGCAAATACTACCTGCTGAGCAAGCAATTCATCCCGGTTCAGGGGGGCATCAAGCGGGTGGTGTGGATGTCCCAAAACCTGAAAGAGGAACTGGGAGAGGAGCTCAAGGAGATCTGCGCTGCCGCCGGCGAGCCCGACCTGCTGGATAAGATCGCCGATGCCTCTATAGCTACCACGGTGGAGGAGCTTCTCCCCTTCCTCGAGGAGAAGGGGCACCCGGCCCCGAGCATGGAGTCGTTGATCTAGCCGACTGGGGAACAGACGGAAAACATGGGTCGGGGACAGCGACCCATGTTTTGTGAAGCGGGGCGAGCGGTATAGCAGCCGAATCTGGAAAAGGAGAGTTTGTTATGCCAGAAGTAGAGGTGCCGTTGGAAAAATGGACGGGCAAGGTGAACGAGGTGAGGTTGGGGGGGAACGGGCGCCAGGCCGTGGTCGTCGGCGGTGAAGCCACCTTCCCCTTTCTCCAGTTCGAGGGCGCCATCCCCAATAGGCCGGCAGTGGCCATAGAGGTGCTGGACGTCCAGCCCACGGGCTGGCCATCCCAGCTTGCGGCAGCCTGGGGCAATGTGCTCGCCGACCCGGCGCTGTGGGCCAAGAAGGCGGCGGAGTATGGGGCCGACATCATCGCCCTTCGCCTGAAGAGCGCTCACCCCGAGGAGGGGGACACCGGGGCCGAGGAGGCCAAGAAGACGGTGGATAAGGTGCTGGCAGCGATGGATTTGCCCCTCATCGTGCTTGGGCCCGAGGTCGCGGAGAAGGACAACATAGTCCTGGTAGCCGCCTCAGAGGCAGCCCGGGGGCAAAGGATCGCCCTGGGCAACTGCGAGGAGAAGAATTATCGCACCATCGGCGCCGCCTGTATCGCCGATGGCCACGTAGCTATCGCCAAGACCCCCATCGAGATAAACCTGGCCAAGCAGCTCAATATCCTCCTCTGCGACCTGGGGGTGTCACCGGAGTCCATCCTCATGGACCCCACCACCGGGGCCCTGGGTTATGGCCTGGAATACACCTATTCGGTGATGGAGCGGCTGCGGCTGGCCTGCCTCACGGGGGATGGCATGACCTCCATGCCCATGATCTGCACCGTGGGCGAGGAGTCATGGCGCCAGAAGGAGTCGAAGTCCGATATAGAGGTCCCCGCTACCTGGGGTGAACTTGAGCAGCGCGCCTTGATCTGGGAGGAGATGACGGCCTCCACCTTGCTCAACGCCGGCGCTGACATCGTTGTCCTGCGTCACCCCAAAACAGTCGAGGCCATAAAGGCAACTATCGATAAGCTCATGGGCTAGGCCCGGGGAGGAGAACATAGCCATGGCACTTACCGGCATCGAAATATATAAATTCCTGCCCAAGACGAATTGCAAGAAATGCGGTTTTCCCACCTGCCTCGCCTTTGCCATGAAAGTGTCCCAGAAAGGGGTGGATATCACCGTCTGCCCCGATCTCTCCCCGGAGGCAAAGGAGGCACTGGAGGCGGCGGGGCGGCCTCCCATCCGCCTCGTCACCATTGGCGGCGATAAGAGGAAGATCGAGGTGGGGAACGAGGTGGTGATGTTCCGCCATGAGAAGACCTTCTACCATCCGACCGGGCTGATGGTGCGGATCAAGGACAGCGCCCCTGCCGAGGCTATCGCCAAGGTAGCCGGCGAGGTCGCCGGCTACAGCGTGGAGCGGGTGGGGATGGAGCTGGCCCTGGATGGTCTGGCTCTTGAGAACGAATCGAAGGATGCAGCCACCTTCGTCGCCTGTGTTGAGGCGGTCAAATCCAAGGCTGACCTGCCCCTGGTGCTGATGTCCAGCGATCCGGCGGCGATGGGCGCTGCCCTGGAGAAGGCGGCTGATGGTAAACCCCTCATCTATGCCGCCACCAAAGACAACTGGGATAAGATGGCGGAGCTTGCCCTCAAGCATGGTTGCCCCCTTGCCGTCCATGAGGCAGCGGGGTTGGGCGAGCTGGCCCAGCTTGTGGAGCAGATAAACGGGGCCGGCATTGAGGATATCGTTATCGACCCCGGGGCCCATGGCTTTGCCCAGTCGCTGGCCACATTGACCCAGCTGCGCCGTCTGGCGCTGAAGAAAAGCTTCAGGCCCCTGGGCTACCCGATCATCACCTTCCCCGGGGAGAGCAGCGACACGGTGGAGGCGGAAGCCGTCCTGGCAGCTCAGCATGTGGCCAAATACGCAGGCATCGTTGTCCTCGACCACTTCTCCCCGAGCATGGCCTACCCCCTGCTCACCCTGCGCCTGAACATATATACCGACCCACAGAAGCCGATCCAGCTGACTCCCAAGATCTACGAGATCGGCGCTCCCAAGCCCGACAGCCCGGTGTGCGTCACCACCAACTTCTCCCTGACCTATTTCTCCATAGCCGGGGAGCTGGAGTCCAGCGGTTACCCCTCCTGGCTCCTGGTGGCCGACACCGAGGGGCTATCCGTTCTCACCGCGTGGGCGGCGGGCAAGTTCGATGCCGAGAAGATCGCCAAAACGGTTAAGGATTTCAATATAGCTGAGAGCATCAGCCACCGCAGTCTCATCATCCCAGGCAGGGTGGCAGTGCTCAGGGGCGAGCTCGAGGAGGAGCTGCCCGATTGGAAGATCATGGTGGGCCCCCCTGAAGCCATGGATATCGGCGGCTACCTGAAAAAGATGTGGTCAGCCTAGATTTAAGAAGATGGAACATCGAGAACCTCCAGGCCTGGAGTACATCTTTCATCCCCGGTCGATAGCGGTGGTGGGGGCCTCCACCCAGCCGAGCGGCTCGGCGGCCAACGTTTTCATCGAGCCGCTGCTGATCCTCGACTATCCTGGCGCTATCTATCCCATCAACCCCAAGGGCGGCGAGCTCTTGGGGCTCAAGATATATCCCACCCTCGCCGATGTCCCGGGGCCGGTGGACCTGGCCACTATCTGCGTCCCTGCCCCCCTTGTGCCCCAGGTGATGGCGGACTGTGCTCACAAAGGGGTAAAATTGGCTCAGATCTTCACTGCCGGTTTCAGCGAGAGCGGTGAGGCGGGGGAGAGGCTTGAGGCTGAGATTGCAGCCATTGCCCGCCGGGGAGGGGTCAGAGTTATCGGGCCCAATTGCATGGGGATATACTGTCCCGGCACGGGGCTAAGCTTCAACCCCTATTTCCCCAGGGACAGCGGTGCCGTGGGTTTCCTGTCTCAAAGTGGGGCTAATATCAACGATGTGGTGGAGCCCGGGGTTCATCGGGGGCTACGTTTCAGCAAGGTGGTGAGCTACGGCAATGCCTGCGACCTCAACGAGTGCGACTTTCTGGAGTACCTGGCTGGTGACCCTGAGACCCAAATCATTGCCATGTATATCGAGGGGACGCGGGACGGGCAGCGCTTCGTCAAGGCCCTGTCCCAGGCCACCAGGGCCAAGCCGGTGACCATCCTTAAAGGGGGCAGAACCCAGGGCGGCAGCAGGGCAACTCTCTCCCATACCAGCTCCCTGGCGGGCGACGATGCGGTGTGGGACGCCCTCTGCCGGCAGATGGGAGTCATCCAGGCCTACAATGTGGAGGAGCTCATCGATATCCTGGAAACCTTTTCCTTCCTCAAACCGCCCCGAGGGCGCAATATTGCCCTGGTGGGTTGCGGCGGGGGGCGCGGTGTCCTGGGGGCCGATGACTGCGAGCGCGCCGGGCTGAGAGTTCCCCGGCTGTCTCCTGAGATCAGCCGGAAGCTGAAGGATATCCTCCCGGAAGCGGGTGCCAGCTTACACAATCCCATAGACCACCCTCCCGTCATGGCCGGATGGGGCGGGGACAGCCTCCTGCAAACCTTGAGGCTGGTCAGCGGCTGCGAGAACATCGACCTGCTGCTGGCCCATATCAGGCTGCGCCTCGGATTTACCAGGGAGTCGGTGGCAGAGGGGGTCGACACCGTTATAAAGGCGCACCGCGAGCTGGGCAAGCCTGTGGCCATGGCCCTGAGCAGCAGCGGCTCGGTTGAGCTTTACACGCTGGCTCACCAGCTGCAGCAGGAATTCCAGCAGGCGGGCGTCCCGGTCTATCCCACAGTCGGCCGCGCCGCCCACGCTATAAGCAAGCTCATCGGCTATCACGAGCAAAGGAACGGTGTCGGATGAAGCGTCCCACAACTATCGCCATTGCCGGCAAGGGGGGCACGGGCAAGACCACCATCGCTGCCCTGATCATCGAACTCCTCTCCCAGAAGGGGGTGGTGCTGGCCATCGATGGCGACCCCAGCTCCAATCTGAACCTGGCCATGGGCCTGCCCCTGGACGACACCGTGGGCGCAGTGCGGGAGGATATGCTGGCCTCAGTCAAGGGGGCCACTCTGGAGATGCCCAAGCAGGACTATATGGAGCTGAGAATCCACCAGGCCCTGGTGGAATCCAAGAGGATTGACCTGCTGGCCATGGGACGGCCCGAGGGCCCCGGCTGCTACTGCGCCGCCAATCACATGCTGCGCACCTGCATCGACCGCCTGGCCGATAACTACGACTATGTGGTTATCGACAATGAGGCCGGCATGGAGCACGTGAGCCGCCAGACCACCCGCGACGTGGATATCCTGCTCATCATCTCGGACGTCTCCATGCGGGGCATCATCACCGCCGTTCGGATGAAGCAGCTGATCGGGGAGCTGCGCACCCACGTGGGCAGGACTTCACTGGTGGTCAACCGGGTCGAGAACAGCCTGCCCCCTGAGATCGAGAAAGCTATAGCCGATTCGGGGCTGGAGCTGGTGGGCACGCTGGCCACGGACCCCAAGGTGCTGGAGCTGGAGGGGAGGGGGGCACCCCTGACCGAGCTGCCCCCGGATTCCAGCCTGTGGCTGGGGGTATCGGCCATTGCCACCAGGCTGGGGCTTGGCTTAAACTAGTTCAGGCTGCAACTTGTACGAGGAGGTGAACGATGATCAGTATCGGTGAGTGCATCCATGTTATTTCCAGCAACGTGCGCACGGCCATTGAGGGCCGGGACAAGGCATTTATTCAAGACATGGCCCGGCGCCAGGTGGAGAAGGGGGCTCAAGTCATCGACCTCAATATTGGCCCTCAGAAGAAAACCGGGGTCGAGGTGATGGGCTGGATGGTCGAGACCATTCAAGAGGTCACCGACGTCACCCTGTCGCTGGATACCACCAATGCCGCCGCCATAGAGGCCGGGCTCCAGGCCTGCCGCAAGAGGGCCTTCATCAACAGCACCGATGCCACACCGGAGCGGCTCACTGCCCTGATGCCCTTGGCTGCCAAGTACAATGCCAATATCATAGCTCTCAGCCTGGCGGCCACCGGACTACCCACCAGCGCTGACGCTCGCATCGAGCTTGCCTCGGAGTATCTGCTGCCAGCAGCCATGGAGCAGGGGGTGCCTATGGAAAACGTCTACCTCGACCCCCTGGTGCTCACCGTCAACGGCAACCAGGACCAGACCCTGGCCACCGTTGAGGCGGTGAGGTTCTTCAAGCAGATGAGCGATCCTCCCCCCATGACCACCTGCGGCCTCTCCAACGTCTCCAACAGCTGTCCCCCGGAGCGGCGCCCCCTGCTCAACCGCGTCTTTCTGGTGATGATGATGGGCGCCGGGCTCGACTCCGCCATCGTCGACCCGCTGGACGACGAGCTGATGGCGACCATCGGCATCATAGAGGCCAGAGACGATTCCACCCCTAAGGGGAAGCTCTACCTCGCCCTGTATGACACCTATGCTGAGGGTGGCGCTTTCGACGCCAGCGGGGTGGACATGTCCGACCCTGAGCTGAGGGATATAGTCAAAACCGTCGAGGTGCTCGAGAACAAGACCCTCTATGCCCACGGCTATCTAAGGGTGTAGCCGGGCTACCTGCGGCCGAACCCCCTCTCCAGCTGGCCGGCGGTCAGCAGTATCATCGTCGGCCGGCCATGAGGGCAGGTGTGGGGGTGGGCTGTCTGCTCCAGCTGGCGCACCAGTTCCCGCATCTCCTCCGGACTCAGTGTATCGCCGGCTCGAACTGCGCCGTGGCAGGCGAGGGAAACGACCAGCCTCTCCTCCCAGTCGCTGGCCGCGTCCCCCTCGGCCAAAGAGTCCAGGACCTCCCTTATCGCCTGGGTCACATCGCGCCCTCGGAGTATGGCGGGCATAGTGCGCACCAGGTTGGTCCGGTCACCGAAAGGCTCCAGGGCGAAGCCATATCCCGATAGCGCCTCGCCGTGCCCCTTCAGAAGCTCCTC
>JAUVWM010000018.1 GCA_030604105.1 Dehalococcoidaceae bacterium | reverse complement strand
CGGCGAGGCTGTCTGCAGTGGCTGGCCGTTTACAAGCAAACCGGCGATGATGGTTTGGTACTTGAGGCTATCATAACCGACAAATGGCGTGGCCTGGATGCCGAGCTCACGGTAGTCTCTGTCGAGAACCTTTTCATCCCGGCCGAATTTTTGGGCTGCCCGCGCCCGCGCCCGCTGGCGCTCCATGGCCTCCTCGAAGCCCTCTCGGTCAACCTCAAAGCCGTGTTCAGCAGCCACTTCTGCTGTCAGTTCCTGGGGAAAGCCATAGGTATCATAGAGCATAAAGACCTCGTCGCCGGAAATCCGAGTGGTGTCACTCAAAAATTTCCTGACAGCAGCTTCGGTCTCCTCGTATAATGTTTCGTCCCCCTTCTCATCCGGCACCCTCTCAAAATGGGCTTTAAGTTCCTCGAAAGGGCCGCGCAGGCTTTCAAACGTCCCTGTCACGTTGTCACACAGGTGTCGCACACCGCCAAAATAGCCTATCACTTGTCTCCACGGCTCATACATTTCCAGTTGCCCCAGTAATGGCCGTATGTAACCCAGGAGATCCTGCCTTGGCTTAACCATCCAGTTCTGAAAGATGTCCAGCCCCATGTTCAGGGTCTGATTGAACCTCGCCTCCTCCATGCCGACCACGGTGAGGATGAAATCCTTTCGCCTCTCCAGCTCGGGGTACACCTGCCCCATGCGGCCGATCACCGCCTTGGCCATCTCCGTCAAAAATGGCTCCTCCAGCCCCAGCTTGCGGCCGAAGAGGGCAGCGCGGCGCAGCACCCGCCTGAGCACATAGCCCCGCCCCTCGTTAGCCGGGATTACGCCGTCGGCGATGAGGAAAGCCATCCCCCGGCTGTGCTCGGCAACCACCTTGATGGCGTGATCGGTTTTTTCGTCACCCCCATAGCCACACCCCGCCAGCTCGGAGACGCGCTCAATCAGGGGAACGAAGAGGTCAGTCTCGTAGACTGACGCTTTTCCGCCCGCGGCGGCTGTGGCTCGCTCCAGGCCCATGCCGGTATCGATATTGGGCTTGGGCAAGGGGATGCGCTGCCCGCTGCTATCTTGGTTATATTGAGTAAATACCAGGTTCCAGATCTCGAGGAAGCGCCCGCAGTCGCAGCTGGGCCCACACGAGGGTTCTTGGCAGCCGATCCCCTGCCCCATATCGTAGAGGATCTCGCTGCATGGCCCGCACGGTCCCGAGTCGCCGGCCGGCCCCCAAAAATTGTCCTCCTCTTCGAGCCTCAGGATTCTATCCCCGGGAACTCCCACCTCCTGCCAGTAAGCGGAGGCTTCCTCATCGGCGCGGTATATGGTTATCCACAGGCGCTCCTGGGGGAGGGCCAGGTGCTGGGTAACGAACTCCCAGGCCCAGGAAATGGCCTCTCGCTTAAAGTAATCGCCGACACTGAAATTGCCCAGCATCTCGAAGAAGGTAAGATGCTTGGTGTCGCCCACGGCCTCGATATCCGTGGTGCGGAAGCATTTCTGGCACGATGCCAGCCTCCGGTTGGGGGGGATAGACTCGCCCAGAAAATAGGGCTTAAACTGGACCATGCCCGCGCTGGTGAGGAGCAAGCTGGGGTCTCCTGCTGGCACCAGAGAGGAACTGGGGATGATGCTGTGCCCCCTTTCCTCAAAAAAGTGAAGGAATGCTCGCCGAATCTCGTCGCTGGTCACTTATCTCTCCCTGGAAGATAACGAAAACTGGGCAGGCAGCTATCAACTCTGGCCTGCTTTCCGATTTTAGTGTAACTGGGCCTAGCTGTCAATGAGCAACAGTATGCTCGCGAACGAGCTTGACAACTCGTTATTCCTGTGCTACAGTAGTGCCTACTTCCGCAGAAGAGCAGTTCCCAGGGATTCTGCACCGGTGAGCATTGGCCTTCTTCATGGGCTCAAGGGTAGGGGATGAACGAGGGAAAACGTCATGCGGGATAGCAATAATGCCCTTTTAAGGGAGTTATGCCAGGAGAGGTTAAGGCATCGGCGCCTTATCCTCGCCAGCAACCGAGGTCCTTTCGAGTACCATCTCGTTGAGGACGGACGGCTCCAGGTACGCCGGGGCACTGGCGGTGTGGTAACGGCGCTTAGCGCCTTGAGCCAGTATGTGGATCTCACTTGGGTTGCCAGTGCCATGGGGGAAGGCGACCGGCGAGTTGCGCAAAGGGAGCAGGGCGCTCACTTCAGGGCACCCCAGTTAGGTCAGAACCTTTATCTTCGTTTCGTGGTTAGCCCGAGAAACGTTTATCATAAGTTCTACAGTGTCTTGTGCAACCCTCTCCTCTGGTTCCTGCAGCATTACATGTGGAATTTCTCCCATACCCCGAATATAACTCAGAATGTCTACGATGCCTGGGAGAATGGCTATGTTGCTGTCAATCAAGCCTTCGCCCAGGCGGTTGTTGAGGAGGCGATGGAGAGTGACCCCCCGCCTTTGGTGATGATCCAGGACTATCATCTCTATCTGGCTGCGGCTTACATTCGGAAGGAATTGCCTCACCTCACCATTCAGCACTTCACCCATATCCCCTGGCCTTCACCTGGTTACTGGCAACTGCTTCCCCGCCCCATGCGAACGGCTATCTGCCAGGGCCTATGTGCCTCTGATATTGTAGGCCTGCAAACGACGCGCGATGTGCATAACTTCCTCTACAGCTGTGAATCGTTTCTCGAGGGGGCTGAGGTCGATTACCGGGCGGGAACTGTTTGGTTTGAAGAGCGCCTCACCAGGGTGAAGGCCTATCCTATATCTGTGGATGTGGCCAACTTACAGCGAATGGCGGCCTCCGTTCGGGTACAGGAGTATAGGAGGAAGCTGCAATCCCTGTGTGGGGAGCAGACCATTGTTCGTGTAGACCGGTCCGAACCGAGTAAGAACATCATCCGTGGCTTTAGGGCTTTCAACTTGCTGTTGGAGCGCTACCCTCAACTCGTGGGAAGGGTCAAGTTCCTGGCCTTTCTGGTCCCCACCCGCACCCATATCAAGCAGTATCAAACGTATATACAAGAGATAACCCAACTGGTGGAGACCATAAATACCAAGTATGGAGACGAGGAGTGGCACCCTATCGAGCTCTTCTATGAAAATAACTATGCCCAAGCTATAGCCGGAATGAGCCATTACGATGTTCTCCTGGTGAATGCTGTCATCGATGGCATGAACCTGGTGGTCAAGGAAGGCCCTATTGTCAACAACTGCGATGGTGTTGTCATCTTGTCTGAGGGTGTCGGTGCCCATGAGCAGTTGGGACCATATGCTCTTTCCGTGGCGCCGACGGACCTGGAGGGAACGATGCAGGCCCTTTACACTGCTCTGACCATGCCTGACGAGGAGAGGGGCCAGCGCGCCGCGGCCTTGAGGCAATCTATTGTAGAGGAAGATATCAGCAGGTGGCTCTATTGCCAGCTTGAGGACCTGGCTGCGCTCCCCCAAAAGCAACCTCTGCCCACCACTTAGAGATCATTGCCCAAATCTCGAAGACATCCCCCTGAGCACCTGAAGCGGCACTGCCCGTCGGCCTGATCAGCCTCCTCGTGATAAAATAGGGGATGCTGTGCTGGCGAGGAGCGGCGAGGATAGAACGGGCACCGGTGGTGTTATGTCAAAGAAATCGGACCTTGTGAGCGTTTACACCGCCAGCGGGGAACTGGAGGCCAATGTCATCAAGTCGAAGCTGGAGGAAGGGGACATTCCAGTGCTGCTCTCCTACGAGAGCCTGGGAATTATCTATGGCCTGTCGGTCGATGGTTTGGGGGAGATAAGGATACTGGTGCCGAAAAATCTTGCCCAGCGGGCCAGGGAGATCATAGCTTGGGGTGGCGGCGAGTAGCCGGACCTAATAATACTGGCGCATGCGGTACTGTATGGCCTCGGCCAGGTAGCTGGAGCCGATGGTCTCAGCCCCGGCAAGATCGGCGATGGTCCGGGCCAGCTTGAGGACGCGATGAAAGGCGCGGGCTGAAAGATAGAGCTGTTTCATGGCGGCTCCAAGCAGGCTGTGAGCAGAGGCCTCCACTTTACACCACTCACGAACCTCTACCGGCGTCATCTCCGCATTACAGTTGAGCTGGGTCCCCTTAAAGCGTTCCTGCTGGCAGGCGCGTGCCCTTTCCACCCTGGCCCGAACCTTCTCCGAGCTCTCGCCTGTCCCTTCCTCTGTCAGCTTTTCATATTCGACGCGGGGGACTTCCACGAAGATATCGATGCGGTCAAGCAGAGGGCCGCTGATCCGCTTCCGGTAGCGAGAGACCAAGCTCGGCGAGCAGGTGCATTCCTTGACTGGGTCGCTGTAGTAGCCACAGGGGCAGGGATTCATGGCGGCCACCAGCATGAAGTTGGCGGGGAAGGTCACAGTTCCCTGGGCGCGGCTGATGGTGACTACCTTATCCTCTAGAGGCTGACGCAATACCTCTAGGATGGAATGCCCAAATTCAAGGAGCTCGTCAAGGAACAGGACCCCCCGATGGCTGAGGCTTATCTCCCCGGGCCGAGGCCATTTGCCACCCCCCACCAGCCCGGCATTGGAGATGGTGTAATGGGGAGCGCGGAAAGGGCGCTGTTTGATAAAGGGAGTATCCGAGGGTAGGAGACCGCCGACGCTATAGATCTTGGTGACCTCCAAAACCTCGACACTGCTCATCTGAGGCAGGATAGAGGGCAGGGAGCGGGCCAGAAGCGTCTTGCCGCTTCCCGGCGGCCCGCTCATGATCAGATTATGCCCGCCGGCGGCCGCTACCTCCAGCGCCCTTTTGACATGCTCTTGCCCCTTTATGTGGGCCAGATCGGTAGTTGGCCAGCTGGGCGCAATGTGCTCCCCATCCCCCTCAGGCGGGTACTCGGGGATTGGGGCCTGGCCCTGGAGGTGACTTACCAGCTGGGACAGGGAGTCTACGGGAATGATCCTGATGTCAGATACCAGGCTGGCCTCCCTGGCATCGGCAGCGGGGACAAAAACCGTGGACATCCCCTTGTCTCGGGCCAGGCAGACCATGGGCAGAATGCCATGGGTATGGCGCA
This sequence comes from Dehalococcoidaceae bacterium, assembly GCA_030604105.1. Classification (GTDB taxonomy): domain Bacteria; phylum Chloroflexota; class Dehalococcoidia; order JAUVWM01; family JAUVWM01; genus JAUVWM01. The sequence continues at coordinate 8,861 of JAUVWM010000018.1, read as the reverse complement.
GGCTGCCATCGAGGGAGAGCTCACCCAGGAAGACGTTTTGGGAAATATCGGCAGAGAGCTGTTCCGAGCTGAGGAGAATGCCCACCGCGATCGGAAGGTCGTATGCAGGGCCTCCCTTTCTGATATCTGCGGGGGCCAGGTTAACGGTGATCCGTTTCATAGGGAAGAGGTAGCCCGAATTGCGAATAGCGGCTCGCACTCGCTCCCTTGCTTCCTGAACGGCGGCATCGGGCAAGCCTACAATGGTCATTGTGGGCAAGCCGCTCGAGATATCCACCTCCACATCGACAATCGCGCCCTCAACACCTACCACTGCCGCAGTTTTTACCTTGGCTAACATTCTATCGAGCCAGCCCCTTTATTCCATCTCCAGGTGATTATAGAGGCAAAGGCCTGCAGTTTCAATATATTCTGCGGCTCCTCTACTTGACAAGCAGGAGATAGTGCTATATTTTTCTCGGGTGGGCCAAAAGATCGGCAACCTTTGAACGCGACCGCTAGAGAGAAACCAATATAATAGCCAGAGAAGGAGGGCGGAGGCAGACATGGCACATCATCCACTTTACTCAGACCTGTGTCAAATCGCCGGCTCGAAGTATGTGGCGGATAGCGACTTCGCGGTCTGGGCCTATGCCAAGGACTCCAGCGCTTACCCGGCCAGGGTCCCTGGAATAGTGGTTCGCCCCAACACCGCTGAAGAGGTATCGGAGATAGTCAAGCTGGCCAACCAGCACAAGGTGCCTATAGTCCCCCGGGGTGGGGGCACCCAATTTGGCGGCTGGCCGCCGGGCGAGCCCGGAAAGAGCATCTGCGTAGATATGACCAGAATGAGAAGGATCCTGGACGTCAACGAGCTCAATAAGACGGTGACCGTTGAGGCCGGTGTGACCTGCGCCGAGCTGGAGGCGAGGCTGCTGCCCAAGGGCCTTTATGCTCACACCGTCTTCAGCCCCGCCGACTCCGTTACCATTGGCGGCATGGTATGCGGCGTCTTTGGTGGGGGAGGGCAGATGTTCGCCGGCCTGGCCTCTAATTGGCCGACCATTGTCGGGGTAAAGGCGGTTCTGCCCAACGGTGAGGTGATCGAGACGGGCACCCGGACCAACCCGCATGCCAAGATGTTCTTCCGCAGCGCTGTCGGGCCGGACCTTGCCGGCCTATTCATCGGGAGTATGGGCATCTTTGGCATCATCACCGAGGTAACCCTGGACCTATTCTACTGGCAGCCTCACCGGGAGGTCGGGGCCGTCGCCTATAAATACGAGCGGCTGGATGATGCCTATCAGGCCATAGTCAAATTGGGGATGCATGAGCCAAAGCTCTTTTCCCTTTGCATACTGTTTGGCCTCGGGCCGCTGGCGCAAACAGACTGGCAGCTGCTCTATCGAGCCCAGGGCCACAGCCGAGAGGAGCTCGATAGGAAGCTGGAAACGACGGCCAGAATCATCGAGGACACGGCCCCCCCAGATGCGTGGCAACCTGCGGATGCGGTGGGGTATGCCACAGAGTTCTTACTCCACGGCCATGATTTCCCGCCCCATACCCTGGGCATGTGGACTATTATGGAATTCTTATGCCCTAGAGATAACACGCTGGAGATCTTCAAGGCGCTTTCCGAGCTGATAGTCGAGGAGCTGAGGGGCTGGGAGGATAGGGTGCTGTCCGGCGGCTGCAGCATGTTCATGTGCGGGGAGCAACATTACCTTTCCTTTGGCCTCTACCACAAGGAGTCCGACCCGGAGGCCAGGGAGAAGGCGCTATCCGTGTCGCAGAAGGGGAATATATTGGGCCTGGAGATGGGTGGCTTTAAGTTAGTGCTGAATAAAGAGGGGGGTGACATCTGTGCCGCTATGATGCCGCCGGCATATTCAAATTGGCTGCGTGCCTTGAAAAAGGCCATGGACCCGAATAACATCATGAACCCGCATATGCTACTTTTGCCATAGGAGGGGCTCACAACCTATGAATACCACAGGCGTGATTGCCAACAGCGAGTTAGAGCGAATTAGGGAGATGGCCTATGCCTGCACCCGATGTGGGGCCTGTCGGGAGAAGTATTCTGGAGATATGACGCATACCCCCGCCTTTCGGGTGTGCCCCGTCCGGGAACACAATGGTGGCTTTGAGCATCACTGTGCCCGCGGCAAGCTCCAGATTGCCCAGGGGATTCTGGAAGGCCGGTGCGCTTATTCGCCGGAGTTGATAGACCTGATATACTCCGATCCCGACTGCAAGCTGTGCACCTGGGTTTGCAATGCTCTACCTGTGCTCGACCCCCCCATGGTTTGGCGAGCCATGAGGCAAGACATCGTGGCTGCCGGATCGGGGCCTCCGCCGCCGCTCAAGGAGATAGATACACGTGTTCGAGAGCAGCACAACGTCTTCGGTGCCAGGACGGACCGCAGAGCGAAGTGGGCTCAGGGACTCGATCTGCCGGGCAGAGGCGAGCTACTGTACTTTGCCGGGTGTTACGCCTCTTATCCTCAGGCGGGAATAGCCAGGTCGACCGTGGCGATCCTCAGGCAGGCAGGGCTTGACCCGGCATATCTGGCTGACGGGGAGTGGTGCTGCGGGGTAGCCCAATTCCACGATGGCTCCACGGCCCTGGCCGAGCAGGCTGCGAAGCATAATGTTGAGCTGATAGCGTCCAGCGGCGCTAAGAGAGTGGTTACTAGCTGTGCCGAATGCTACAAATCCTTAAAATTGGAATATCCAGACATTCTTGGAGAGCTTCCCTTCGAGGTGGTGCACGTGAGCGAGATCCTGGCCGACATGCTCGGTGCCGGCAAGATCTCCCTGAAAGCGGGATTGCCGGAGAGGAGAGTGACTTTTCATGACCCCTGTCATCTGGGGAGATATTGCAAGGTGTACGAACCACCCAGAGCCGTCATCGGAGCCATACCCGGGGTTGAGCTGGTGGAGATGAAGAGGCATCGAGATTACGCCTGGTGTTGTGGCAATGGCGCCGAGCTGGTGAGTTCCATGCAGCCTGAGCTTGCCTCGGAGATAGCCCGGGGTAGGATGGAGGAGGCCGGGGAAACCGGGGCACAGGCCCTCATAACAGCATGTCCCAGGTGCGTGCTCAGCCTGGAACGAGCTGCCCGGGGGATGAAGGTATACGATCTGACGGTAGCTGTTGCCAGGTCAATGGGCCTGGAGGTTTGAGGGCGCTAGGCTGGCCTTTCTGGGGCCGATGCCACCCTTATCCCATTTGCTCGCCGGCCCTTTAATCTGGTAAACAGCACGACTATGGCATAGGACAGGCCGATGAGCAGCCCACCAGCGATGGCATCCAGGACAAAGTGGTTGCCGGTAGCCACTATCGCCACCAGGGAGCCTAGGGGGAATAGCCCCCCCAGCACTTTTAGCCACCAGGCCCTGGCCATATAAACCGTGCCTATCCCCACCAGAAGCGTCCAGGCGAAGTGGAAGCTGGGCATGGCGGCATAGGGATTGACCATGTCGCCGTAGACCGGCAGGTCGTAGCGCAGACCGCCATGCGTGGACAGGGTGTCGATGAAACCGAAACCGGGAATCATCCGGGGAGGGGCTACAGGATATAGGGCGAAGACTATAAAGCCCAAGGCGGCGGAGACGATAAGGACATTGCGGACCAGCACGTACCGCTCCCGACTGCGGTGATACAGCCAGAAACCGAAGATGATGACCACCGGGAGATAATAGCTGTAGATCCAGTTCAGGAGCTTGACGAAGAGGGCATTCCTGAGAAAAAGGGACTGGAAGTCACTCTCCACGAAGATTCCCAGCTTCTTCTCCCAATCCACAATCTGCAAGCTGTTCAGGAAGGCTGTAACCTCCCTGTCGGGCAGGTTTCCCCTGGTAAGAAAGTAGACCCCGTAGATGGCGAGGAGTATCCCCACCTCCCTAAGCCCGACCCGCCATCTCCATATCCCTATTTTCGGTCGCCCCAGGCCCATCATCTCTCCCTTTCTGAGCTGACGCCGGGGTCGTGGCCCCAGGCAAATGATGCTATCCTTGTCCCGCCCCTGGCAATGCGGCTTTTCTGGGGCCAGAGGCTATGCCTTTCCCAAGAAAGTCCTGATGAAAGGGGCCAGCCCCCAGGCAAGAATGACGACAAGGCAGCTGATGATGGCAGCCACCAACTGTACCCCGACCACTTCGGGGCCGATCTGCCAGGTGGCACCATCCATCAGGCTGCCCGCCAGCCCTCCCAGCCAGCCCAGGGCTATGATCTTGAGCCGCCCCGGTGGCATAAGCAGGGGCATCAGCCTTCGGCCAAAAGACCTGACGGCCAGGACTATAGCAAGCAGCAGAGAAAGGCCAGCTATGCTCATCTTGCGATGGCCCCAGTTTACCTCTTTTCTCTCCCTTGTTCAAGCGGCTTAGCGCTGGGCAATGCCGATGAGGTCGGTCAGGCGCTCTACCCCCTCTCTCTCCATAAAGCGCTCTATGCCCTCCACAACTTCCAGGGGGGCGTGGGGGTCAGTAAAGCTGGCTGTGCCTACCTGTACGGCGCTGGCTCCAGCCATTATGAACTCCAGGGCATCGCTGGCGGAGACGATTCCACCGCAGCCAATGACTGGAATCGACACCGCCTGGGCTACCCGGTAGACCGCGTATAGCGCAACCGGCTTGATGGCTGGCCCCGAGAGTCCTCCGGCGATATTGCCCAGGATGGGCCTTCGTCTTTCCTTGTCAATAGCCATGCCCCTCAGGGTGTTGATCAGGGATACGGCATCGGCCCCTGCCTGGGCAACAGCACGGGCAATGTGGGCGATATCACTTACATTGGGGCTGAGCTTGACCAGGACGGGCAGGCTGCTGGCCGCTTTCACCGCGGCCGTTATTTGGGCGGCGGCTTGAGGGTCCGCCCCGAACTCCATCCCTCCCCTCTCCACATTGGGGCAGCTGATGTTGACCTCGATGGCGCTGACCCCGGCCACCCCCTCCAGCATAGAGGCCAGCTCGGCATACTGGTGGGCATTGTCTCCGGCGATATTGACCACCACCGGGACCTGCCACTTGGCCCACACGGGCGCTTTCTCCTCGATGAGCGCCCTGATGCCGATGTTCTGGAGCCCCACCGAGTTGAGCAGGCCGGCGGCGGTCTCCACCAGGCGGGGCTGGGGATTTCCATCTCGGGGCTCAATGGTGGTGCCCTTGCACACAATAGCCCCCAGCCTCTGGATGTCAAGGAGTTCAGCAGGCTCGGTTCCATAGCCAAAGGTGCCGGCCGCGGTCATCACCGGATTTCGCAGCCGCAGGCCCCGCCCATGACGTGGTGCTAGCTCGACGCCCAGGTCCAATCCGCCCACCTCCTTTAAATCACCGGAGCCTTATTCCCCTCGCCCGGGGTGAAAGGATGAGAGAGAGGATAAAGATGGCAGTGGCGGTCAAAACAATAGTTGCCCCCGAGGGAAGGTCAAACTCATAGGAGAAGATCAAGCCAACTACCCCGGAGACCATCCCCAGCAGGGCCGACAGCAGCATCATGGGCTTGAAGCTTCGAGTCAGCTGAAAGGCGGTGGCTGCGGGCACGACCAAAAGCGCCGAGACCAGGACAATGCCCACCAGCTTTATGGAGATGACCACACTCACCGCTATCAGACATAGAAGCAGATAGTGCAGTTTCTCCACCGGCAGCCCACTTACCTTGGCCAGCTCCTCATCGAAGCTCAAGAAGAATAGCTCTTTAAAGAACAGAATGACCGTGCCGATCACCGCAAAGCTCAAGATGCCAATTAGCCACAGGTCGGAGGCGGAGACAGCCAGGATGGAGCCGAAGAGGTAGCCGAAGAGATCGACATTGTCGGCGGGGGCCAGGGTTACAAAGATGACCCCCAAGGCCATGGCCGTGGCAAAGAGGATGCCGATGGCCACATCCTCGGAAACCCGGCCCTTTCTGCTGATCACCCCTATGGTCATGGCCACGGCCATGGCAAAGGGGATGGCTGTGGCCACCGGATTCAATCCCAGGAGAAATCCCAGGGAAATCCCGCCAAAGGCCGAGTGGGAGATCCCGACTCCAATGAAAGAGAGCCTTTTCAGCACGATGTAGACGCCGATCGTAGAACACAGGCCGCCAACCAGGATGGCGGCGCCCAGGGCCCTCAGCATAAAGCTGTAGTGAAACATCTCGGTCATGGGTGCTCCCTTATTACCCGGTGGGGGATCTTGCCATGCGCCAGCACCTCTATCTCGCAGCCGTAGACCTTCTCCAGAGTTCCTGTACTCAGCACCTCTGTCGGGGTGGCATGGCAGTACAGGCTCTGGTTGAGGCAGGCGATCTTCTCCACGTGGGTGGAGATGATGCTGATATCGTGGGAGACGAGGACGATGGTTAGACCAAAGTCCCGCTTCAGGTTGCCCAGCAGCTGATAGAATCTCTCCTGAGCGGCGGCATCCACCCCCATGGTGGCTTCATCCAGGAGCAGGAGCTGTGGCTCTGCCACCAGCGCCCGGGCGATGAAAACCCTCTGCTGCTGCCCTGCCGATAGCTGCCCGATCTGCCGCTTGGCGAACTCCCCCATTTCCACCCGGTCCAGACTGTGGAGCACGGCCTCCTTATCCCGGGAGTTGGGACGCCTGAATAGGCCCATCTTACCATAGCGCCCCATCATTACCACGTCAAAGACGGAGGCGGGGAACTGCCAATCGATCAGGCTCCGCTGGGGGACATAGCCGATGAGATGGCGTTTCCCCCCCAGCCCCTGGGGTGTAGTGCCAAAGACCTCGACCCTTCCCTGATGCGGCTGAATCAAGCCCAAAATCACCTTCAGCAGGGTGGTCTTTCCCGCCCCGTTTGGCCCGATGAGGCCCAGAAATTCCCCGCTTTCGATGGCCAGCTCCACACCCTTCAATATTACCTGGTCTTGATGGCGGACCCAAATATCCTGTAACCTGACGATTTCCATGAATGCCTACTCCATCGCCTGGGATATCCGCTCCAGGTTGTATCTCATCAGATTGAGGTAGGTATCTCTATCTTCGAGGCCGGGCCCGCCCATAGGATCGAGATATATGACCTCGGCGTCGATTTCGGCGGCGACGTCCTTGACCGTTTGCTTCGCTCTGGGAGTAGCCTTGAGTTTGGCAAAGATTACCCTGACCCCCTCATGCTTCCCCCTTTCGATGACCTTTGCCAGATGGGAGGGGGTTAGCGGCTCTATGGAGTGTCGGCTCTCGATGACGGCGACCTCGCTCAGGCCAAACCTTCGGGCGAAATGGCTCCAGGCGGGGTGAAAGGCGATAAAGTTCGTGGTGGAGAAGGTGTTCACCTTCCGCCTGATCTCAGCGGCCAATAAGTCCAATTCAGCCAGGTAACGCTGGGCATTTTCCTGATAGAACTCCCTGTTTTGAGGATCAACCTCGATCAGGGCATCCCTGATGTCCCTCACCTGCTCTTGAGCCAGAACCGGATCGAGCCAGATATGGGGGTTGCTCTTATCATCTATGATCAGCTCGATGCCCTCCGATGTATCGATCTCTACCAGATGGTGATCGGCAGCCGACACCAGCTTCTCCGCCCATGATTCCAGGCCGGCGCCGTTCTTGATAAATACCCTGGCCTCGGCCATGTCTCTCACCTGCCCCGGTTTGGGATCGTAGCTATGAGGGTCCGCCCCTGGGGGGAGCAGGGTTATCACCTCTATCTTGTCCTGGCCCACATTTCGCGCGAAATCGGCCAGGGGAAAGATGCTGGCCACCACCTTGAGCTCCGTTCCCTGGTTGTCCCCGCCACAGGCAGCAGGGCTGGCGAGAAAGAGCGCGGCCATGAGGGCAGCCAGCAGACCAAGGTGCCGCACCACTGCTACTATGGCCCCCTTCCCAGCACCGCCTCCACTTTGCTCTCCATTGTCTGGGGCTTGTCTCGCCGCCCATCGATGCTGATAGTGCTAACTACCCTCTGTGCGCCGCGGGCAAAAGGTGCCCGGTGCATCTGGGGCACCAGCTCCAGGATGCGCTCCAGCGGGCCTTGGATGATGGTGCCCATGGCTGTCAGTTGGTAGCGTATGCCCTCAGCTCCCTTGAGGGGGTCAAGGCAGGCAGCGATGTAGCTGCTCAGGCTGGGGGTGGCGGTGCCCACCGGGATAATGCTTATCTCAGCTATGACCTGTCCCTCCATGTTTTCCCTCCTGTGCTAACTGAGGCCCCTATCGGCGATGTAGGTTAGAAGATCGGACACACGGCAACTGTAGCCCCACTCATTATCGTACCAGGCCAAGACCTTTACCATATTACCGCTTATGACCATGGTGCTCAGGGCATCGACAATGGCGCTGGCGGGATTGCCCTTGAAATCCAGGCTCACCAGCGGCTCCTCGCAGTATTCCAGAATTCCCTTCATCGGGCCCTCGGCAGCAGCCCGAAAGGCCTGGTTGACCTCATCTGCGGTGGCATCGCGCTCCAGGTCGGCGACGAAATCACACACGGATACCGTGGCCACGGGCACCCGAAAGGCCATGCCGTGGATTTTTCCCTGAAGCTCGGGGATAACCATGGTCACCGCCCGGGCAGCGCCGGTGGTGGTGGGCACGATATTCAGGGCTGCCGCTCGCGCCCGGCGCAGATCGCTGTGGAACTGGTCCAGAATTTTCTGATCGTTAGTATAGGCATGGATGGTGGACATCAGCCCCTTGCTCACCCCAAAGCTTTCGTGCAGCACCTTGACCACCGGGGCGATGCAGTTGGTGGTGCAGGAGGCGTTGGATATGATGTGGTGCTTTTGGGGCTCATACTTGTCCTCATTGACGCCGAGGACAATGGTGATATCTTCATTGCGCGCCGGCGCTGAGATGATTACCTTTTTGGCACCCCCGTGCATGTGGGCTGCCGCTTTTGTGGCATCGGTGAAAAGGCCCGTCGATTCCACGACTATG
>JAUVWM010000099.1 GCA_030604105.1 Dehalococcoidaceae bacterium | reverse complement strand
GAGTCCATCCAGACCCTGAACAGCTCATTGCGCTACAATGACGGCACGGCCTTAACCCACCAGGCCACCGAGCAGCTCCTCGACGGGTCAAACCCGTACACCCATGCCAACATCGTCCAAGCCTCGCAGGACTTCGACCTGCCAGCCGAGGGCACCACCCCGCTGAAACAGGGGGCCTTTGCCGAGGCATATCCCTATCCTACCGAGGCCCAGCTCAATGAGGTCTGGAGCCAAGCCCAGGCCCAGCCCGACGTTGCTCCCCCGGAGTTTGAGTCCAAGGTCAGCTATCCCGCCGGCTCCTTCCTGTTCCACACACCTTTTCTGGCCCTGGGTTTTAATGACCTCAGGCTTTTCTACCTATTTTGCGCCCTGCTCATATTCGCCATCATCTTCTGGCGGGCCCCATCACAGCTGCGTCCCATAGTGGTAATTGTCGCCGTCATCAACCTGGAACTGTGGAACGGCATCGGCGCCGGGGCCATAGACAGCCTGTATATAATGTTCCTCTTCTTGGGCTGGACCCTGCGCCGGCGGCTATGGCTCTCGGCCCTATTCATGGGTCTGGCCGCTGCCACAAAACAGGTAGCCTGGTTCTTCATCCCGTTCTATGTGATCCTGGTGTTCCGCGAAAGGGGCTGGAGGTCATGCGGCCAATCTCTGGCAATAATGGCAGCCATTTTCACCGCCACCAACATGCCCTTCATCTTCAATGCCCCCCAGGCCTGGCTGGAGTCGGTATTTGCCCCGCTACGCGACCCTATGTTCCCCCGAGGCGTGGGACTGGTGGCCCTCTCCGTATGGGGCATCATTCCCTACAGCTCGCCGCAGTTCTATATCATCTTGATGGCGGTGGCCCTCATCGCCGCCCTGGCCTGGTATTATACCCGCTGCCTCAAGTATCCCCAGGCAGGCCTGCTGCTGGCAGTGATCCCCTTCTTCTTCGCCTGGCGCAGCCATTCCGCCTACTTCTACCTCGCCTCCCTGCTGGTATTTGGAGCAGTCATCATCGAAGAATACAGGCACAAGAAGCCGGACTCCGCGGATTAGGACAGGCCGGCCACCACCGAGGAGTAGCCCTGGACCACGCTTTGCACCACCTCTTCAGCACTCATGATCCCGGTTATCATGCCGGCGATGGCCCCGCAGTAGAGCTCGCCGTTCTCCAGATCGCCTTCCAGCTCCCCCTTGCGAGACCTGTTCAAGCCGAGGAAAGCTTCAAGCTCCTGGCGTGAAGCCCCGGCGCCTTCCATCTCCAGCAGGGCCGCCGTCACCTTGCCTTTCAAACCCCTGGTGGGGCCCAGCTTCCTGCCAGTTATCACCGTCGCCGTATCCTCAGCCTTTACTATCGCCTCCTTGAAGCTGGGGTGGGCCAGGCACTCATGGGTGGCCACAAAACGAGTGCCCATCTGAACCCCCTCCGCCCCCAAGGCCAGGGCGGCCACAACCCCCCTGGCATCGGCGATTCCCCCCGCCGCCACCACCGGTATCCCCACCACCCCCACCACCTGCGGAACCAGGACGAAGGTGGTCAGCTCATCGAAGCCATTATGGCCGCCAGCCTCATAGCCCTCAGCGATGACCCCGTCCACCCCCTGAGCCTCAGCCCCCCGGGCATGCTTCACCGAGGCCACCACGTGGAGCACCTTCAGCCCGGCCTCCTTCAGACGGCGGGTGTAGGTGGCAGGATTGCCAGCAGAGGTTATCACCACCTTGACCCCCACCTCGATGACCACCTCGACCCACTCCTTGACCGCCGGCTCAGCCAGAGCCAGGTTCACCGCAAACGGCTTGGCAGTGAGGCCTTGCGCCGCCGTCAGCTGCCGGCGCAGATTCTCCACCAGGTCGTCGCCGGGCTTTATTCCCGCATTGGGGCAGATCACGCCCAGGGCCCCGGCATTGGAAACCGCAGCCGCAAGCTCGGCACCGGCAATCCAGCCCATTCCCCCCTGAATTATGGGATAGTCTATACCAAGCAGGTCACAGACCCTTGTCCTTTTCACCGAAACCTCCTTTTAATGCAGCAACCTCTTAATGCAGCAACCTCGCCGCCGTCACGTCCACCAGGCCCAAGTCGGTGAGCCTCAGCTCCAGGATCACCGGCAGGGCGAGAAAAGAAAGGGCCGCGAAGGGAGCAGGCAGGCTCACGCCCAGGCTCAAGGCCGTGCTCTCAAGCTCCTCCAGCCCGGCCACCACCGCCTCGAGAGGAGCATCGGAGAGCAGACCGGCGATAGGAAGTGGCAGGGCAGCCAAAATCCTCCCCTCATGGGCAATGACCAGACCGCCCTGGAGCCGCGACACCTCCTCAATGGCGGTGAGTATGTCCCTATCGTCGGTTCCCACGGCGATGATATTGTGAGAATCGTGGGCGATGGAGGAGGCCATCGCCCCCCTCCTCAACCCAAAGCCCTTGACCAGCCCCAAGCCGATATTGCCACTAGCCCTATGCCTTTCCACCACCACCAGCTTCAAAATGTCCCTCTCAACATCGGGGGCAACCACTCCCCCACTGACCCTCACCTCCTCCCACCTCTTCCTGGTGAGTATCTGATCGGGGACAAGTTCGATGATGGGATCAGCATATCCTGTAGCCGGTATCCTTAATGCCTCCACAGCGAAAGGCCTGACATTCACGCTACGGGTTAGACCGCCGCCAATGCGTGAAGGGACACCGAAAAGCGGCTCCCCCCCCTCAGCCACCAGACGCCCTCGATAGAAGACCTTCTCTATCCCCAGAGTAGCCAGGTCACCGATCACAATGAGATTGGCGAGGTAACCAGGAGCCACTGCGCCCACCCTGCCCAGCCTGAAGTATTCGGCGGCATTGATGGTGGCCAGCTGCAGGGCGCGAACAGGGTCCAGACCCCCGCGGATTGCCTTTCGCACCACAGCATCGATATCCCCATCCCTGAGCAAGTCAACACAACTGCGGTCATCAACCACAAAGAGGCATCTCTTGTAGGTATTATCGGTAACCAGGGGGAGGAGAGCATCCAGGTTCTTCTCCGAAGAGCCCTCTCTAATCATCAGATACATGCCCCGCCTCAATTTCTCCTCCGCCTCCTCCGCGGTTGTGGACTCGTGGTCGGAGAGGATGCCGGAAGCTATATAGGCGTTCAGCCCCCTTCCCCGCAGGCCAGGGGCATGGCCATCGATGCTGCCGGTCCTGGCCACAGCCATCTTCTCCAAGACCTCCCTATCGCCACCCAGAACGCCGGGGAAGTTCATCACCTCGCCCAGGCCGATGGCATTTCCCCACCTGAGGGCAGTCCGGATGTCCCGGGCATCCAAACGGGCTCCCGAGGTCTCCAAAGAGGTGGCCGGCACACAGGAGGGGACCATCAAAAAGAGGTCCAATGGTAACCTGCGCGCCCACCTCAACATGTATTTCATGCCCTCAAGGCCGCAGACATTGGCGATCTCATGCAGATCCGTCACCAGAGCGGTGGTGCCCCGGGGCACTACTGCCCTGGCATACTGGGTGATATGAAGCATGGAGCTCTCCACATGGGTATGCCCGTTGATAAGGCCGGGGGCAAGATACCTGCCCCCCAGGTCCACCACCTGCCGGGCATGGCTATAATCCCCCACCCCGGCAATCATCCCCCCGTAGAGCGCCACATTGCCCGGCTCTATCTCCCCGGTGAAGGTGTTCACTATCCTGGCATTGACCAGGAGCAGATCGGCGGGAAGCTCCCCCTTGGCCACCGCAATCAAGCTGGCGAGGCTCACCTGGCTAACCCTCCTCCAGAACACATATGTCGGGCAGATGACGAAACCCCTCGTCCCAATCGAGACCATAGCCCACCAGGAACTTGTCGGGAACGGTAAACCCCAGATAGTCGATGGGGACAGCCACCTTGCGCCGCGACGGTTTATCCAGCAGAGCACAAAGCCTCAGCGAGGCTGGCTTTCCGCGCCGCAAGCGGTCTAAGAGAAAGGTGGTGGTGAGTCCACTATCCACTATGTCCTCGATAACCAAGACGTCCCTGCCCCGAACCGGGGCAGACAGCCCCGGTACCATCCTGATCTTGCCCGAGGTTTTCTTCCCCGCCCCGTAGCTGGATAGCCTGACGAACTCTATCTCAACAGGTATATCCAAAAGGCGCACTAGGTCGGCCAGGAAAACAAAGGAACCCTTGAGGACGCCCACTAAAAGGGGGGCCTTGCCCTGATAGTCCCGCCCGATTTCAGCAGCCAGCCTGGCAACGGCCCTTTGGATCTCGCCTCGCCCGATCAGGATATTGAGGGCCACCCTCAACCATTCACCCCCGATAGATAAAAGGATGCTATCCGCCTGTCATTTTAGCTTCAGCCGTGCCTTTTGTCCAGCCAGGCATAATCTGAGACGACAGGCCCATCAAGGATGAGCAGCTTCGGCTGCTGGGCCAAAGCTGCTGACCTATAGCTTCCTTGACAGAGGACAACGAGGTCGGCTATGATTGGCTGCGGTTCCCCTGGTGGCTGCCTACCAAGCGGGGATTTTCGACATGCCTTACGCCACAATCGTCTATGACAAAAGGGGCCATATCGCTCGCCTGACTCTTAACCGGCCCGAGATGGACAATGCCATCGATGAGCGACTGTCCTGGGAGCTGGGCGAAGCTTGCCAGCAGATCAACCAGGATGAAGACATCCGGGTGGTCATAATCACCGGGGCTGGAGATAGGGCCTTCTGCTCAGGCAGCGATGAGGACGTTCCCGCTGTTGCCTCAGCGGTGGCCGGCATCGATCGCCCGGTTATTGCGGCCATCAATGGGGATGCCCTGGGGCAGGGGCTGGAGCTAGCCTTGAGCTGCGACATCAGGATCGCCTCAGCAAGAGCCCGTTTCGGCCTGCCTCACACCGCTTTGGGCCTCATCCCAACAAACGGAGGCACGCAGCGCCTACCCCGCATCGTGGCCAAGGGCAAAGCCCTGGAGATGATCCTCACCGCCGAGCCCATTGACGCCGGGGAGGCATACCGAATAGGTCTGGTCAACAAGGTGGTCCCCCACCAAGACCTGATTCCCGAAGCGGAGGAATTTGCCCAGAGGATAGCGGCCAAGGGGCCCATCGCCCTGAGATACGCCAAAGAAGCAGTCAATAAAGGGCTGGACTTGACCTTAGAGCAGGGGCTCCGGCTGGAGGCCGACCTTTACTTCCTGCTTCACACCACCGAGGACAGGACAGATGGCATCAGGGCTTTCCAGGAGAAGAGGCCACCCCAGTTTAAAGGAAGGTAGGCGCGATCAAATTAGAGGAGCCGAGGCGAAGCTTAAGCTTGACCTGCATACCCACTTATTTGAGGCCACGCGTTTCTCAGAGGTGGGTGAGCGAATGATAGGTCTAATCATAGCCAAGATAAAGGAAATGGGCCTAAATGGCATCGCCGTCACCGAACACCACAACCCAGACTATGGCTACAAGGTGAAGGAAATCGTGGAGCGAGCTTTCGAAAACGAGGTTGTGATAATCCCGGGGCGCGAGATCTACCAGTGGCCAGTGGAGATAGTGGAGCTATTCCTGCCCAACCAGGCCACTTTCAGGTTCATAGCACACCCCGGCTATCCCGGGGACTTCACTGCCGTTGAGGACGTCCACGGCATCGAGGTTGAAAATGCCCTGCACGACTGGCATATAATCAAGCATAAGGTGAGGGAAATGGCGGCGAAACACGACCTCCTGTTACTGGGCAACAGCGATGCCCATGAAATAAGAGACATAGGCGCCCATTACACGGAGATCTCTCTGAAAGAGCTATGCGATCGGGCACGGTCAAAGACAGGATAAGGCCGTGGGCAACTTCGAGACCATCATCTTCGAAAAGAAAGAGGGCATAGGCTATGTAACCCTCAACCG
>JAUVWM010000079.1 GCA_030604105.1 Dehalococcoidaceae bacterium | reverse complement strand
GGGCCGGCTTCGATGGCGGTCACCGCCTGCATGGTGCCATCATCCAGGAAGACCTGGGTCATGCCTATCTTTCTGCCAATAAGTCCTCGAACCATATCTTACCTTAACTGCAAATTGGCCTGTGGCCAGCGGGCTACAATTTTATCTCGATATCCACCCCTGAGGGCAGATTCAGCCGGGTCAGGGCATCTATCGTTTTTGAGGTGGGCTCCAGGATATCGATGAGACGCTTGTATGTCCTGATCTCGAACTGCTCCCGCGAGTCCTTGTCGATATAGGGGGAGCGAATGACGCAGAACTTCTCAATTCGGGTGGGCAGGGGCACCGGGCCGACTACAGCAGCACCGGTGCGCTCCGCTGTGTCCACAATCTGCTCTGCGGATTGATCCAGTATCTTATGGTCGAAGGCTTTTAGTCTGATGCGTATCTTTTGCTTGGGCATCTGTCAGCACTCCGCCTTTATCCCCTGGCCTTCAGGATAATCTTATCTGCTAGATCAGGGGGCAGCTCCCGGTAGCGCCAAAACTCCATGGTGTAAGTGGCCCTGCCTTGGCTTAATGACCTGAGGTCGGTGGCATAACCGAAAGTTTCGGCCAGCGGGATAAGGCAGCGAATAACGCGGGCATCACCCCGCGCCTCGATACCTTCAATCCTGCCTCGCCTTGAATTAAGGTCGCCGATAGCCTCGCCCACGGACTGCTCCGGGGTCACTACCTCCATGTTCATGATCGGCTCCAGGAGGACAGGGGCGGCTCGGCCAACACCTTCCCTTAGGGCCATTGCCCCTGCCATCTTGAAGGCTATATCCGAGGAATCAACCGCGTGGAAACTGCCATCGACGAGGGTCGCTTTCATATCAATTATGGGGTAGCCAGCTAGCACCCCGCTCTCCATCGCCTCTTTGATTCCTGTCTCCACAGCGGGGATATATTGCCTGGGTATACCCCCCCCATGGACTCGGTTGATGAACTCAAAACCGCTGTTGCGCACCCCAGGCTCAAGTTCGATCCAGACATGACCATATTGCCCCCGCCCCCCAAATTGCTTGATGAACCGCCCCTCAACGCGCACCGGCAGGGTAATGGTCTCCTTGTAAGCGACCTGGGGCTTGCCCACCTTGGCCTCCACCCGGAACTCGCGGAGCAGGCGCTCTACAAATACCTCGAGGTGAAGCTCGCCCATGCCGGAGATGATGGTCTGCCCTGTCTCTTGGTCATAGCGTATTTTGAAGGTGGGGTCCTCCTCGGCCAGCTTGGTCAGCGCCCCGCCCATTTTGTCCTGGTCGGCCTTGGTTCTCGGCTCAATGGCTACCGAGATCACAGGCTCGGGGAATTTTATGGCCTCGAGAAGGACAGGGGCAGCGAAGTCGCACAGGGTGTCGCCGGTGAAGGTGGCTTTGAGACCGAGGGTTGCCGCAATGCTTCCGGTGTCTACCTCGGTGATCTCTTCTCGACGGTTGGCGTGCATGAGAAGTAAGCGGCCAATGCGCTCCCTCTTTCCCTTAGCCGAGTTAAGCACCTGCGCCCCCACCTTGGCCTTGCCCGAATATACCCTGAAATAGACCAGCCTGCCGACAAAGGGATCTGAGACCACCTTAAAGGCCAGGGCGGAGAAGGGCGCCTCATCGCTGGGCTGGCGAAAGACCTGGGCCCCGGTCTTGGGGACGATTCCTTGAACCGGCGGCACCTCTTTGGGCGAGGGGAGATAGTCTATTATGGCATCGAGCATAAGCTGGATGCCCTTATTCCTCAGGGCGCTGCCGCAGAGCACGGGCACCAATTTATTGGCCAGGGTGGCTCTGCGCAAAGCTGCCTTGATCTCCGAGGTGGCGATGGCACCTTCCTCCAGGTAAAGCGTCGTCATCCGGTCATCGTTCTCAGCCAGCCTCACTATCAGCGCCTCACGATGCTTTTCCCAGCTCTCCTTGTCCTGCTCAGGGATGTCCATCTCCACAGGCTTTGTGTCCAGGGCCTCGGGGAATGCCCAGGCCCTGCTCTCTATCAAGTCGATAATGCCTTCAAAGGCCCCGTCTACCATCAGGGGCAACTGGATGGGCACGGCCAGGCTATGCAGACGCTCCTCTATCATGGATACGCTGCGGTGGAAATCGGCGCCCACCCGGTCCATCTTGTTGATGAAGCAGATCCTGGGAACGCCGTAGCTATCTGCCTGCCGCCAGACGGTTTCCGATTGGGGTTCAACGCCGGCCACCCCGTCGAGCACCGTCACCCCTCCGTCCAGTACCCGCAGGCTTCGCTCTACCTCGGCGGTGAAATCAACATGCCCGGGGGTATCGATGATATTGATGCGGTGATCCATCCAGTGGCAGGTGGTGGCGGCAGCGGTGATGGTTATCCCTCGCTCTCGCTCTTGCTCCATCCAGTCCATTACCGTCGTTCCCGCATCCACCTCACCGATCTTATAGGTTCGCCCCGTGCAGTAAAGCATCCTCTCGGTGAAGGTGGTCTTGCCGGCATCTATATGGGCAATGATCCCGATATTTCTTATTCGCTCTAAAGGAAGAGCTCTGGGCATGGCTTTAACCCCAGCCCTGGGCCTTTCGGGCTCAGGGCCTCTTTTCTGCTCAAGCTCGTGATCAACTGTGATTGAATCTCTTACCATCGATAGTGTACAAAGGCCCGGTTGGCCTCAGCCATCCTGTGAGTGTCCTCGCGCTTCTTGATAGTCGGTCCCTGTCCTTGGGCGGCATCCATTAGCTCGGCGGCGAGCTTCTCGGCCATGGGCCTGCCCCCGCGCGCCCTTGCCGACTTTATAAGCCACCTTATGGCTAAGGACTGGCCGCGACCCGGTCTGACCTCAATCGGCACCTGATAGGTGGCACCGCCAACGCGCCGCGGCTTAACCTCAAGCAGGGGGGTGGCATTCTTGATTGCCTGCTCCAGGGTATCGGCGGGGTTTCTCTTCGCCTGCGCCGCGATGATGTCGAGAGCCTGGCCCACAACCCGTTCCGCGGTGCTCTTCTTACCGTTCTTCATCACCCTATTGGTAAGCTTGACCACCGTGATGCTATGATACTTGGCATCGGGTGCTATCTTCCTCTTTGTTACTCGAGCCCGCCTCGGCATTTCATCCCCCCAACTGAACTAAACGGCCGCAGCCGGGGACTGAGATCGGGGTGTCCCGTACTTGCTGCGCCCCTGTCGTCTATTGGCCACGCCGCTAGCATCCACGGCGCCCCGGATGACGTGATAGCGCACTCCGGGCAGATCCTTCACTCGACCGCCTCGAATCAATACCACGGAGTGTTCCTGCAGATTATGACCCTCTCCCGGGATATAGGCTGTTACCTCCATGCCATTGGTCAGCCGCACCCGGGCGATCTTGCGCAGGGCAGAGTTGGGCTTCTTGGGGGTCATGGTCTTTACCTGGACACATACCCCTCGCTTTTGCGGGGAGCCCTTGCCCCGGACGATCCTGTTGGTAAGGGCATTGTAGGAAATGCGCAACGCCGGTGCCTTGGTCTTCTTTATGACCTTTTTGCGTCCCTTGCGCACGAGCTGATTTACTGTGGGCAACTGTCTCCTCCTCGAAAATCCTGTTAACGCCAAAGATGAGCCCTAGCTTTGGGCTCATTCGGCGGAAAACAGCTTCTCGACCAGCTTGCCAAACGCTAAAAACATAATATAACAGTATTGGACCTAGTTTGTCAACATTTCGGATCGCTGTACTTTAAATAAAAAATTGCCCACCCCTTTTTGACCCCATGGGCACAAGATATGGTAATATATATAAAGGAAAGACACGCGGGGGAGCGATATGTCCGGGCATTCCAAATGGTCTCAGATCAAGCGCCAAAAAGGGGTGGCCGATGTCAGGCGGGGCCAGCTTTTCTCCAAGCTGAGTCGCGAGATCACAGTAGCGGCGCGTCAGGGCAGCGATCCTGAGGCTAACTTTCGACTCCGCCTGGCAGTGCAGAGGGCCCGCGATCATAACATGCCTCTGGAGAATACCGAGCGCGCTATTAAGCGGGGCACAGGGGAGACAGGGGGGGCGGCGCTGACGGAGGTAACCCTTGAAGGCTACGGCCCCAACGGCACGGCTATCTTGGTGGAGGCGATGACGGATAATCGCAATCGCACTCTGCAGGAGGTGCGCAACGCATTCTCCCGTGGCGGCGGCAGCCTGGGTGAGAGCGGCTGCGTGGCCTGGCTTTTCGATCCCAAAGGGGTTATCATCATAGAGACTGATGATGAGAAGGCTGAGGAGCTGGCTCTGGAGGCTATCGACGCCGGCTCTGAGGACGTTAAGATAGGGAAGGGCTACTTGGAGATTCAAACCAAACCCCAGGAACTGGAGGCGGTGAGGAGGGCGCTGGAGCAAAAGAGCCTGACTTTAGCTTCTGTCGAGCTGGCGATGGTGCCCAAGAGCATGGTGGAGCTTGAGGAGAAGGCAGCATTGCAGACCCTGAGGTTCCTGGATAGGCTGGAGGAGCTGGATGATGTGCAGCGCATCTCCAGCAATGCTGACTTCTCGGACGCGGTTGTGGAGAGATATCGGTCCCAAACCTAGGCCAGGGTGCATATGAAGGTCTTAGGCATCGACCCGGGCATGCTGAGGATGGGCTATGGCGTGATAGAGGAGAGCGACCAGAGGCTGGCAATGCTGGACTGTGGAACCTTCACCGCCCTTGCCCATACCCCAGTTGCTGAACGCCTGCACGAGCTATATCTTGGAGTCAAGGAAATCATAGGCCGCTACCGGCCCGAGGAGGTGGCTATTGAAGAGCCCTTTGTGGCCCGAAATGCCCGCTCGGCGCTGGCGGTGGGGCGCGCCCAGGCAGCGGCTATGCTGGCTGCCGCTGAGCAAGGAATCCCTGTCTGCTGTTATGCCCCAACTCAGGTGAAGCAGTCGGTGACCGACTATGGGGGTAGCGGCAAGGAGCAGGTACAGGAGATGGTGAGGATTCAACTGGGGCTTGACCAAACACCCCAGCCCAGCGATGCCGCCGATGCCCTGGCGGTGGCCCTCTGCCACCTGCAGCAGACGCATCTGGCCCGGCTGCTCGGAGAGCATCGGTGAGGCGGAGATGATTGCCAGCCTGCATGGGGCCTTGGAGTGGCGGGGCAGCGATGGGGCGGTTGTCAGGGTGGGCGGGGTCGGCTTTCGGGTGTATGTGCCCACCTCCACCCTGAGCGCCCTGGGGGATATCGGTGACGAGGTGGACCTCCACACCCACCTCCACTTCAGGGAAGACAATGTAGCCCTCTATGGCTTCGCTTCCGCCGAGGAGCTGGGGCTTTTCCAGGACCTTATCAGCACCTCAGGCGTGGGGCCAAAGCTGGCGCTGGCCATACTCTCGGCTATGAATGCGGAGCAGCTGACCGTGGCTATCGCCAGTGGCGATATCGGCCTCCTGTCCCAAATACCAGGCGTGGGCAAGAAGACGGCCGGCCGGCTGGTGCTGGAGCTGAAAGGCAAGCTGGAGCGGGGTTGGATAGGCCTCCCGGCCCTGCCCCTGGCTCAGGACAAGGCCGATGTGGTGGCGGCGCTGACCAGCCTGGGCTACTCCGCTGCCGAGGCCAGCCGGGCCGCGGCCAGCCTTCCCGATTCCCCGGAGCTGAGCCTGGAGGAGAAGGTAAAGCTGGCGCTGCAGCAGTTCGGCGCCAGGTAGAAGGCTAACGGGAACCTGTTGCCATGCCACCTTTTAGGATCGTCTCCGATTTCCGAGCCACCGGCGACCAGCCCCAGGCCGTAGACAAGCTGGTGGCCGGGCTGGGGGCGGGGCTGCAAAAGCAGGCGCTGCTCGGGGTTACCGGCAGCGGCAAGACCTTCACCATGGCCAACATCGTCGAGCGGGTGCAGCGGCCCACCTTGGTCATGTGCCACAACAAGACCCTGGCCGCCCAGCTCTGCACCGAGTTCAGGGAGTTCTTCCCCGATAATGCCGTGGGATACTTCGTCAGCTACTACGACTACTACCAGCCTGAGGCATATCTCCCCCGCACCGATACCTATATTGAGAAGGAGACCGACATCAATGAGGAGATCGATAAGCTGCGCCACGCCGCCACCCGCGCCCTTTTTGAGCGCCGGGACGTGCTCATCGTGGCCTCGGTCTCCTGCATCTACGGCCTGGGCTCGCCCGAGGAGTACCACAGCTTCGTGCTCAGCCTGAGGAAGGGCGAGAAACGAAACCGAGGCAAGATAGTCCGCCAGTTGGTGGACATGCAGTACGAGCGCAACGATGTCGACTTCACCCGGGGCCGGTTCCGCATTCGAGGCGATACCCTGGAGATACAGCCCGCCTATGAGGAGCTGGCCGTCAGGGTGGAGCTGTGGGGGGATGAGATCGAGCGCATCGTCGAGGTTGATCCCCTCACCGGTGAGCTCCTCGCCGAACGAAGCTCCATAGACATCTATCCTGCCAAGCACTTCGTCACCTCCCACGATAAGCTGGTGGCGGCCATCGCCGATATCCAGGCTGAGCTGGGGGAGAGGCTGGGGGAGTTCAGGGCCCAGGGCAAGCTGCTGGAGGCCGCCCGCCTTGAGGCCAGAACCAACTACGATATCGAGATGCTCAGGGAGGCTGGCTCCTGCACCGGCGTGGAGAACTATTCCCGCCACCTGTCGCGCCGGGCCCCGGGCAGCCCCCCCTGGACCCTCCTCGACTATTTCCCCTCAGACTTCCTGCTTTTCATCGACGAATCGCACATGACCCTCCCCCAGATCAGGGGCATGTACCACGGCGACCGCTCGCGCAAGGAGACCCTGGTGGAGTTCGGCTTTCGCCTGCCCTCGGCCTTGGACAATCGCC
>JAUVWM010000016.1 GCA_030604105.1 Dehalococcoidaceae bacterium | reverse complement strand
TATCTTGCCGATCTCAAAAAGCCCGATGCCACCCAGCTCATGCCTCTGATTGAAGCTGAGAGTGGCCAGGAGGCCGGCCTGAGGGTGGTGCGCAGGTATTCCTGCTCGGCGGTCATGGGATTGGCAACTCGCAGCGCAGCCGGGCCGGGATGGCCTGAGGGGGCGATCACCCTGCTCAGCATCTCGAGGCTGGTTAAGGAGTAGGTAATTATCTCCTGTAGGCCGCAGCCGACCAGGATATCGCGGACCTTTTCCCCCAGGGCCAGGCCGGTATCGAGCTCGCGCTGGGGGAGGGCACCGCTGGGCATGGTGGTGGGGATGCTGTCGTAGCCGATAATGCGAGCTATCTCCTCAACGAGGTCGGCAACGAGATTTATATCACCGCGCCAGTAGGGAGCAGTGCACCAAAGCTCTGAAGGAGTATCTGCCGCCCGGCAGTCAAATCCGAGAGAGGTCAGCACCTCTTCCAGGCGCTCGATATCAAGCTCCATGCCCAGCAGACGCCGGACATGGGCAGCAGATAGCAGAATTGGCTCTCTCGCCTCTTTGCCGGGATAGACATCGACGATGCCGGCGGCTGCCTCGCCCCCGGCCAGCTCCGTTACCAGCTGGGCGGCCCGCCGCAGCGCGGGCAGGGTCAGCTCCGGGCTGAGCCCCTTCTCAAAGCGTAGCGAGGACTCACTGCGCAGCCGCAGCTTGGCGCTGGTGCCGCGTATGCTCACCCGGTCGAAGTTGGCCGATTCCAGGAGCACCGAGGTTGTCTGCGCCGTCATCTCGCTGTCGGTCCCCCCCATGACCCCGGCCAGGGCCACCGCCCCTTGGGCATCGGCGATGACCAGCACATCGCTGCCGAGGTTGCGCTCCACCCCGTCCAGTGTGGTCATGATCTCGCCATCCCGGGCACGGCGGACGATGATGCTCCGCCCCCTGATCCTGTCAAAGTCGAAGGCATGCAGCGGCTGCCCATATTCCAGCAGCACATAGTTGGTGACATCCACAATGTTGTTGATGGGTCGCATGCCGCAGGCGATGAGCCTCTCCTCAAGCCAGTGAGGGGAGGGGGCCACGGTGACGCCAGTGATCAGGGCAGCACAATAGCGCGGGCAAAGCTCAGGGGCAGCGACCTCAACCGAGACAAGCTGATCTGTAGCCGGGCCTGACTCCCTATAATCAGCTGACGGCAGGCGCAGGGTTTGCTGGGTCAGGGCGGCAACCTCCCTGGCTACCCCGATGAGCGACAGGCAGTCAGGGCGATTGGGGGGCACCTCCAGGTCGAGGATGGTATCGCCCAGCAACTGAGCTAAGGGGGTGCCCACAGGAGCCTCTGGGGGCAGGATCATAGTCCCCTGGTGAGTGTCGGAGATCCCGAGCTCCTTCTGGGAACAGGCCATACCCTCAGAGCGTACACCCCGAATCACGGCCGCCTCAAGCTGAAAGGGCTGCCCGCTCTTACCATCGATCAGCCGGGCGCCGACGCGGGCAAAGGGCACCTTGGCGCCCACTTCCAGATTGGGGGCGCCGCTGACCACCGTGATCTGCTCCCCACCCAGGTCTATGCTCACCAATCTCAGGCGATCGGCGTTGGGATGGGGAGCCAGAGCCACAACCTCCCCCACCACTATGTTTTGCCACTGGCCGCCGACATGCTCAATTCCCCCCACCTCCATCACCGACGAGGTCAGCCTGCATGCCACCTCCTCAGTGGGCAGGGAGATGTCAACATAGTCCCGAAGCCATTTGAGCGAGACCCTCATCGTTTCCCCTAGAACTGCCTCAGGAATCTCAAGTCATTGGAGTAGAAGAGGCGAATGTCATCGATGCCGTACCTGAGCATGGGAATGCGCTCTATGCCCATGCCGAAGGCAAATCCGGTATAGATCTCCGGGTCGTAGTCCACGCGCCGCAAGACCTCAGGGTGTACCATACCCGCACCCAGGATCTCAATCCAGCCGGTATGGCCACAGAGACGGCAGCCAGCACCCTGGCACATCAGACAATCTATAGCCATCTCCATCCCGGGCTCGACGAAGGGGAAGTAGTCACAGCGAAAGCGCACCCGCCTCTCCTGGCCAAAGAGATGCCGAGCGAACTCGAGGAGGACACCCTTTAAATCGGCCATGGTGATGGTCTTGTCCACCGCCAGCCCTTCAATTTGGTAGAACATGGCTTCATGAGTGACATCGGTAGCCTCATAGCGGTACACCTTGCCCGGCACCACCACCCGCACCGGGGGGCGCGTCTTCTCCATGATCCTGATCTGCATGGGTGAGGTGTGGGTGCGCAGCAACATTGGCCTTTCGCCCCCCTCTGTCTCGACGTCTATCCAGAAGGTGGCCCACATATCGCGTGCCGGGTGACCCTGGGGGATGTTCAGGGCCTCGAAGTTATAGTAGTCCCACTCCACCTCCGGCCCCTCCACCACCTGAAACCCCATGCCGGCAAAGATGCCACAGATCTGGCGTAGCGTCTGGGTGGTGGGGTGGAGGCGACCCAAAGACACAGGGCGGCCGGGCAGGGTGACATCGGTTGGCTTCGCCCCCAGGAGCCCAGCCAGCTCTATCTCCTTAAGAGCTGCCTCTTTCCGCTTCCAGCCAGCCTCCAGAGCAGCCTTGACCTGGTTGGCAGCAGCGCCAACAGCCTTCCTCTCCTCCAGAGGCAGCGCGGCCAGCCCCCGCAACAGCTGGGTCAAGGCACTTTTCCTTCCCAGGTAGCGGACTTGCCAGGGCTCAAGCTCCTTGAGGTTGCTGATAGCCTCCAGCTCCTGAGCGGCCTCCGTTTTGAGTTCCTCGAGCCTTTCCAAACTTCCCCTAATGGCCAATGCACCCCAATGAAAAGCTAAAAAAATAAAACGCGGTCACAAGATCAGCGTCAGGCCGCAAGCGAGCTTTCGCCAGTATTATAGACCTGAGGCGCCTTGAGGTCAAGGATGAACTCGATTGGCACCAGGCCCGTCCAGGTACAGAATAGGGGCTAGCTTTGAGCCTGCCTGGCCGCCACCAGGATCTGAGAGAAGGTGGTGGGATCAGAGACCGCCAGTTCAGCCAGCATCTTGCGGTCAACCTCAACCCCGGCCTTCCTCAAGCCAGCCATAAATAGGCTGTAGGAAAGCCCCTCCGATCGGGCAGCAGCATTGATGCGGACGATCCACAGGCGTCTCATATCGCCCCGGCGCTCCCGGCGATGGCGGTAGGCGTAGCTGAGGGACTTGAGCATGGACTCATGGGCGCGGCGATAAAGGGAGTGCTTGGTGGCGCGGTGCCCCTTGGTCAGGCTCAGTACCTTCTTGTGGCGACGGTGGGCGGTTACCCGGCTTCTTACTCGCGTCATGGCTTTTCCTATGTGATGCCGTAAGGCAACAGCCTCCTCACTCGGGCTTTGTCGCTGTCATGTAGGGGCTGCATCTCATCATACTGGCCCTTGGCCCGGCTCGATTTCTTACGCCGCAAGTGGCTCTTGCCACCCTTGGTACGCAAAATTTTGCCGCTGCCCGTGATATGGAAGCGGCTTTTGGCTCCCTTATGTGTCTTAAGCTTGGGCAACTAGTCTTCCTTTCTCGGCTCCTTGGACTGCTTGGCTGGAGAGGGGATCAGTATTATATTCATGTTTCTCCCCTCCATGGCTGGCATCCTTTCCACGCTGGCCTGTTCGCTCAGCGAGGCCGATATCCTCTGCAGCAGGTTCCAGCCAATCTCAGGGTGGGTGATCTCGCGGCCCCTGAAAAACACCGCTACCTTTACCTTGTCACCCCCCTTAAGGAGCTTACCGGCAAGACGGATCTTAGACTCTAGGTCGTGAGTATCGATCTTGGGCCTGAGGCGTACCTCCCGAACCATAGAGATCCTTTGGCCCTTTTTAGCTTCGCGCTCTTTCTTAGATTGTTCATACTTGTACTTGCCATAGTCCAGGAGACGGCATACCGGGGGAACGGCAGTGGCGGCCACCTCAACCAGATCGAGATCGCGCTCCTCGGCTATCCCGAGCGCCTGAGCCAGGGGCATAGTCCCCAGTCGCTCCCCTGCCTCGTCTATGACCAGAACCTCCCTGGCTCTGATCCGTCGATTGGTGCGCAGCTGCTTAATTATCTCCCCCCTCACCTCCTCCCGTCTGCGAATTTGCACTATACCACAATTTTCAGCTCAGGTCAAATCATATTTGATCCAGCCCAGCAAGGCCCCCAGCAAGGCCAAGGATAAGGTCGCTCAGCCGGGCAGTGAATATTGCCCCTCCCTGCCCGATGATGCCACCTTGCCCTCCTGCTCCAGCTTGATCAGGTGAGACGTAACCTGCCCCTGGGCCATGGCGCGCAGATGCTCATCCAGCTCGGGGTATATCTCCCGCACCAGCTCATCCACGGCCCTCAGGCCTTGCTTTAGGAAGCGCAGCACCTGCTCCTCTCGTTCCAGGCGGTGCTGGACCAGCTCCTGAATTTTGCGCCGGGGCGCCCCTATCAGCGGCCCATGTCCCGGACACATCAACTGTATATCGTAGGCCAGCAGCTTTCTCAGGGAGTCTATATACTCAGCCATGCTGCCCTCTTGGGGCATAATGGCTGTGGTTCCCAGCCCCAGCACATGGTCCCCCGAGAAGAGCACCCCCCCCTTCTTGATATAGATGCAGATATGCCCCGGGGCAGGCCCCGGGGTATGGATCATCTCCAGCTCCAGCCCACCCACCTCCAGGACATTGCCGTCTTCAACCGCCCTGTCTACGGCAACGGAGGTCGAGGCCAAACTCTCAGCCAGTGCCTCTTGAGAGTGGGCTATGATTCTGGCGCCGGTGGCCATTTTTATCTTAGCCGCCCCCCCGGCATGGTCGTAGTGGCGGTGGGTGACGATTATATAGCTCAGCTTGGAGACCCCTATCTCTCTCAAGTATTCCAGCTTGGACTCAACCTCGTGATCATCCTCATATCCGGCGTCGATGAGGGCCGCCTCGCCATCGACTACCACATAAACATTGGCGTGGCGAAGGCCCAGAATATCCCCCCTGCCACCGGGGAGAGAATGGATATTGGCCGCGATCTCCAACCTCTGCCTCCGTAAAGGCCAGACGTCCTCGGCCGCCTGGCCTATCCTAGGAGCGTAATGTTAGCACTGAGCTCGATCCAAGTCAAGGGTGTAACCAAAATTGACACGGGGCTTTGCCCCCCTTAGAATAGTGCTCAGCCGTGGTCAGGAAGAGGCGCCATGTATCACAAGACTGTTCTGGATAATGGGCTGCGTATCATCACCAGCACCATGCCCCATACTCGCGCCGTGTGCCTTGGCATCTTCATCGGCGCCGGGTCACGATATGAGAGCGCCGATGAGGCGGGGACCTCCCACTTCGTGGAGCATCTCTGCTTCAAGGGCACCGAGCGGCGGGCAACGGCCAAGGAGGTGTGTGAAGAGATCGAGGGGGTTGGCGGCATACTCAATGGGGGCACCGATAAGGAGCTAACGGTCTACTGGGCCAAGGTAGCCCGCCCCCACTTCCCCCTGGCCCTGGATGTGCTCAGCGATATGCTGCTTCATTCCAAGTTCGACCCTGGCGAGGTGGAGAAGGAGCGTCAGGTTATCATCGAGGAAATCAACATGAGCCTGGACTCCCCCTCCCATCGGGTTGACATGCTCATCGACGAGGTGCTGTGGCCCGATCAAGCCCTGGGGCGAGATGTGGCCGGGACAAAGGAAACAGTGGCCGCCCTCTCCCAGCACAGGCTCCTGGAGTATGATGCCCACCAATACCTGCCCAATAACACCGTGGTCAGCGTCGCCGGTGACATCGGCCATGATGAGGTGGTCTCAAGCCTCAGCCAGGCTTTCTCCGACTGGCATGACGGCGCGCCGCAATCCTGGTATCCAGCAGAAGATGAGCAAAATGCCTCGCGTTGCCAGGTGGAGCACAGGGACACCGAGCAGGCCCACCTCTGCCTGGCACTACGGGGATTGCCCCTCCTCCACCCCGATCGCTTCACCCTCGACCTGCTCAATGTCATCTTGGGCGAGGGGATGAGCAGCCGGCTCTTTCTTGAAGTTCGGGAGAAACGGGGGCTGGCCTACGACATTCACAGCTATGTCAGCCATTTCCTCGATTCCGGCTCGATCAACATCTGTGCTGGCGTGGCCCCCAGGCATCTCGATACGGCTATCGAGGCTGTCCTGGAGGAGGTGGCGCGCCTCAAGGAGGTGATCCCGGAGCCTGAGGTAATCAAGGCCAAGGAGTTGAGCAAGGGCCGCCTCCTGCTGCGCATGGAGGAGACCCGCAGCGTTGCTGGCTGGCTGGGGGTCCAAGAGCTGCTCACCGGGCGCATCCTCACCGTGGACGAGGCGGTCTCTATAATCGATGGCGTCAACGCCGATGGACTGGCCAGGGTAGCCCAAACGCTTCTGGTCGCCGATAAGCTCAATCTGGCCGTGGTCAGTCCCCACCCTGACGGCGAGCAGCTCAGGGCTCTGCTCAGGCTTTGAGGGAGCGCTGAAAAGAGGCGATCGCCACAGCCGCTGACTATGGCTATCGCCTCTCCTATGCCCGTATAGATCGCGGAGCCGCTAGTAGTCCATGGGCGGCATGGGCGGTGCCTTTTCCTTCTCTGGGAGATCGGTTACCAGGGATTCCGTGGTCAGGATCATGACGGCGATGCTGGCAGCGTTCTCCAGGCCGACCCTGGTGACCTTGGCCGGGTCGATGATGCCCTTTTTCACCATGTCGCCGTAATTATCGTTCAGTGCATCATAGCCAACCCCACGCTTGCTGGCCTTGACTTTGTCCACCACCACCGAGCCCTCCGCACCAGCGTTGATGGCGATCCAGCGCAGGGGCTCCACCAAAGCGCGCCTGACGATGGAAAAACCGGTGACTTCATCGCCCTCGCCCTTGAGCTTGTCCAGTACCGGGGCAGCGTTAATCAGGGCCACACCACCGCCGGGAAGGATGCCTTCCTCAACAGCTGCCCGGGTAGCCGATAGGGCGTCCTCAACCCGATGTTTCTTCTCTTTAAGCTCCACCTCGGTGGCGGCTCCCACCTTGATCACGGCCACGCCACCGGCCAGCTTGGCCAGGCGCTCCTGCAGCTTCTCCCGGTCGAAGTCAGAGGTGGTATCGTCAATCTGGACCTTGATCTGCTTGATCCGCCCCTGGATGTCCTCATCCGAGCCCTTGCCCTCGACTATAGTGGTATTGTCCTTGTCGGCCACCACTTTGCGGGCTCGCCCCAGGTCATCTAGAGTGGCTGAATCGAGCTTGCGCCCCACCTCCTCGGAGATCACCCTGCCGCCGGTGAGTATGGCCATATCCTCCAGCATAGCCTTGCGCCTATCGCCAAAGCCCGGGGCCTTGACCGTCAGGCAGTTGAGGGTGCCCCGGAGCTTGTTGACCACCAAGGTAGCCAGCGCCTCACCATCCACGTCCTCAGCCACAATGAGCAGGTTCTTCGACACCTGGAGCACTTTCTCCAGAACGGGGAGGATATCGCTTACCGCCGAGATCTTCTTGTCGGTGAGCAGGACATAGGGGTCCTCAATAACGGCCTCCATGCGCTCAGCATTGGTGACGAAGTAGGGGCTAATATAGCCCCGGTCGAACTGCATCCCCTCCACGTACTCGGTCTCATAGTTTAGGCCCTTGGATTCCTCCACCGTGATCACCCCGTCCTTGCCCACCTTGTCCATGACCTCGGCAATGAGGCTGCCTATATCCGGGTCCGCCGCCGAGATGGCCGCCACCTGCGCGATCTGCTCCTTGCCAGCTACCGGGGTGGACATTTTCTTGATCTCCTCGACCAGAGCCACCACTGCCTTTTCGATGCCCCGCTTCAGGGACATGGCATCGGCGCCGGCAGTCACGTTTTTGAAGCCCTCGCCGACAATGGCCTGAGCCAGCACCGTGGCCGTGGTGGTGCCGTCGCCGGCCAAATCGTTGGTCTTGGTGGCCGCCTCCTTGACCAGCTGCGCCCCCATGTTCTCAAAGGGGTCGGGAAGCTCGATGTCCTTGGCAATGGTTACCCCATCGTTGATCACCGTCGGCGCGCCAAACTTCTTGTCCAGCACCACACAGCGTCCTCTAGGCCCCAGGGTTACCTTAACCGCACCAGCTAAGGCATCCACTCCGGCCTTCAAGGATCGCCTTGAATCCTCGCCATAGATCACTTGTTTTGCCATTCTGTCCTCCTTAAACCTGTCCCCCTAACTACATAATGGCCAAGATGTCGCTCTCGCGCAGGATCAAGAGCTCCTCATCATCGAGCTTGACCTCAGAGCCGGCATACTTGGCATAGAGCACCTTGTCCCCGGTCTTCACGTCCATGGCAATGCGTTTGCCATTCTCGTCCAGCCTGCCCGGGCCAACAGCGATAATCTTGCCCTCCTGGGGCTTCTCCTTTGCCGTGTCGGGCAGTATTACCCCCCCCTTGGTCACCATTTCGTCCTTGACAATGGGCCTGATCACCACCCGATCACCCAGTGGTTTAAGTTTAGCCGCCACTGCCAACCTCCTTTGCACAGCATTTACCTTTAGGTGCCTAATAGGTTAGCACTCTCTGCCCGAGAGTGCTAACCTATCGTATCATAGCGCAGGCTGCCTTTAGCCGCAAGTAAGTGGACAGCAATTTATACCCAATGTAGGTCATTGAGAGCCATTAGGGCGCCTATTTCTTCCCTAATTGTCTTCCTAAGTCTTATTTCTTGAGCTTTAGCCATCCCTGCATCCAACGGGGGCATGAGCTGGGTGACAAAGGGGGCCAAAGCCCATGGTAGCCCGGTCCCTAGGAATGGACTTACCCCAGCTTGAGGTTGGGCATGACATCCAGGTCCCAGGCGTCGATCTTGCCGGCTTGAAGTCGGTGGTAGCCACAGGCAGCGATCATGGCGGCATTGTCAGTACACAGGCCAGGGCTGGGGAGCAGAACAGGGAGCGGGGAGCGCTGGGTCATGGTGCTGCGGAGCAGCTCGTTGGCGGCTACGCCACCGACGAGCATGATCTGCACCATATCGTGTCCTGTGGCTGCCTCTATCGTCTTGGTGACCAGGACATCCACCACCGCCTGTTGAAAGCCGGCAGCAGCATCGGCTATGGAGCGAGAGCCTATCCCAGCTTCCACCAGGCGAAGCAGGGCTGTCTTCAGCCCGCTGAAGCTGAAGTCGTCGCTCCCCCTAAGCCAGGGCCGGGGGAGCTTCAGGGCAGCGGCATCACCCCCTCGGGCCGCTTCCTGGATGGCCGGGCCGCCCGGGTAGCCCAGCCCCAGGATCCTGGCCGCCTTATCGAAGGCCTCACCGGCAGCATCATCGCGCGTCCGTCCCAGAAGGAGATAGTGCCCGTGCCCCTTCATAACCACCAGATCGGTATGTCCCCCGGAGACAATGAGGCAGATCAAGGGGAAGGCGGGATACGGGACAGTCCCTGCCTCCATGAGCCAGTTGGCATAGATATGGCCTTCCAGATGGTTGACGCCGATTAGGGGCAGACCTTGGACCAGGGCAATGGCCTTGGCCGTGTTCATCCCCACCAGAAGAGAGCCAGCCAGCCCCGGTCCGGCAGTGACTGCCACGGCATCGATATCCTTCCAGCCGAGACGGGCCTCAGCCATTGCCTGCTCCACGATAGGGACAATGGCCACCAGGTGCTGGCGAGATGCCACCTCAGGCACGATCCCCCCGTAGCGGGCATGGAGGTTGACCTGGGAGGCGACAAGGTTGGAGAGGATCCTCCTACCGTCTTCCACCACGGCGGCTGCGGTTTCATCGCAAGAGGTTTCGATACCCAGTATCCTCAGGGACACAGGAAATGTATATCAGATAGCGGCTGAAAAGTAAATCCCAGCATTTTTGACAGCCAAATCGGCCAATGCTATCATGAGATATATGCAGAGGTTGCGGCTCAGGTTTTCCCGGGGCTCGGAGTTGAAGTATATCTCGCACCTAGACCTGATACGACTTTGGGAGCGGGCCCTGCGCCGGGCTGGAGTGCCCCTGGCCTACTCCGAAGGGTTTAGCCCTCACCCCCGGATTTCCCTGGCTGCCCCCCTGGCTCTGGGTATAACCAGCGAGGCGGAGCTGATGGACGTCTTCCTGAAGAGGTGGACCTCCCCCCACTCCTTTATCGCGGCAGTGAGCCAGCAGTTGCCCGCCGGGATAGAGCTATTTGAGGTATTGGCGATAGCTCCAGGGGGAGCCTCGCTTCAGTCTCAAGTTCGCTACGCTGAATACCGGGTCGAGGTGGAAACGGAGAGCGATCGGGAGCAGGTGGAGTCATGCCTTCGCTCCTTGCTTTCGGCCAAGCATGTGCCCTGGCAACACACCAGGGACACCGGGGTGCGCAGCTATGACCTCCGCCCCTTGATCGACGACCTGTGGCTTATCGACTGGCAGAGCCCCCGGTGCTGCCTGGGCATGAGGCTTCGTTGCGATAACACCGGCTCAGGCAGACCTGAGCAGGTGGCCATTGCCCTGGGATTCCCCCAGCGCCCCCTGTCCATCCACCGCACCAAGCTGATCCTGGCTGGAACAGGCCCGGCCCGGCAGGTTCAGCCCCACGCCCGGCCAGCATGAGCGGGCCACGCTCAGGCACCAGGTAAGGGCAACTGCATGAGGAGGGAATCTTGCTGAGGCTTATCTTAGTGCGGCACGGTGAAACCAGCTGGAATAAGGAGCGGCGGATGCAGGGTGGCTTTAGCGATATCGGGCTAAACGAGAGGGGCAAGCAGCAGGCGGCCTGCCTGGGCCGGGCGCTGAAAAACGAGGAGATCGTCGCCATATACGCCAGCCCCTTGAGCCGGGCTCTGGACACAGCTCAGGCTATCGCCGGCAGGCACCAGGTACAGGTAAGGGTCGATGACGACCTCAGGGAGATAGATGCCGGCGACCTGGATGGCCTGTCCCTAGATGAGCTGGGCGTCAAGTACAGCGACTTCTGGCAGGAGTGGCGGCGGGGCACGGGCACTTTCAGGATGCCCGGGGGTGAGTCCCTGGGGGAACTCCAGGATAGGGCGTGGCGGGCAATTGAGCGCATCAGGCAGGGAACCACTCAGGGGACGGTGGTGGTCGTGGCCCATACCTTCGTCGTATTGAGCGTTATCTGCCGGGCGCTGGGCCTCGATCTGGCCAATATCAGAAGGCTGCGGCAGGACGTAGGCGGGTTCAGCATCCTGGACTTCGGGCAAAGGGGGGCATCCCTGGTCGCGCTAAATGATACCTGTCACCTGGGCCAGGAAAAGGTTCGGCGGTAATCCGAGGTAAGCATGATGGGGTCGGTGAAACCCAGGTCAAGCCAAAGGCTCCGAAACGAGCCGCTTCAGGGGCGGGTCTTGAGGTTCATCCGGAGATACAGGCTCATCTCGGGGCAGGAGATGCTGGTGGTGGGTGTCTCGGGTGGTCGGGATTCAGTATGTCTGCTGCATATCCTGGCCGGGCTGAGCAGCCAGCTTGGCCTCAAGCTCCATGTGGCCCATCTCAATCACGGGCTGCGGGGCGCCGAGTCAGATGCCGATGCCCAGTATGTCTCCGATCTAGCTAGCCGTCTTGGCCTCTCGGCAACCATCGGCCAGCGGGATGTGGCTGGCTATCGGCTCAGGCACGGCTTATCGCCGGAGGAGGCAGCCCGCGAGGTGCGCTATGATTTCCTGGCTGAGGTCGCCGCTTCCATGGATACTCACCTGGTGGCGGTGGGACATACCGCCGACGACCAGGCCGAGACCATCCTCATGCACCTGGTGCGGGGGGCGGGAACACGGGGGCTGCGCGGCATGCAGCCAGTTGGGGCATGGAAATCAGCGCCCGGCCACACTCAGCTTACCGTGGTCAGACCGCTCCTGGAGGTGAGCCGCGAGCAAACCGAGGCTTATTGCCACGCCCACGAGCTTCAACCTCGAAGCGATTCCTCCAATCTGTGGCCGGCTTATCTCAGGAACCGTCTTCGCTCCGAGGCGCTCCCCGTGCTTCAGGCTTTCAACCCCAGGCTCAGGGAAACCCTGCTGCGCACCGGCCGGGTCATGGCCGACGAGTTTGCCTTCCTCGAGGAGCAGGTGGCTCAGGTATGGGACGATGTGGTCAGCAAAGAGGGCGATATGCTGGCGCTGGACGGTGAGAAGCTGGCCGCCCTCCATCCCGCCCTCCAGCGGCATCTGCTTCGAGCCGCCGTGGAGCATTTCCAGGGCAGCCTCAGGGATATCGAGGCCGATCATGTCGAGCAGATGATGGCCGCCTTGGTCAAGCCAGCGGGTAAACGCCTGGCCCTGCCCGGGGGCCTCATCTTCTGGATCGATTACGGCAGATGCCTGCTGGGGTACGTCCCCGCCGCCTTATGCCCGCTGCCCCCTCTACAAGAGGAGCACCGGCTGAAGGTGCCGGGGGAGACGCTGCTGCCCGGCTGGAAGGTGAGGGCCAGCATCGAGCCGTCGTCATCCCAGGCTGGCCACGGTGGCGGTTTCGCCGCCCGCCTCGACTTTGAGGCGGCGGGCAGTGACCTGGTGGTGAGGGGGCGGCGGCAGGGCGATAGATTTCAGCCCCTGGGCATGGTCCTGACCAAGAAGCTCCAGGATTTCATGGTGGATGCCAAGATCCCCGGGGTATGGCGCGACCAGGTGCCCCTGGTCTCCTCTCCCCGGCACATCATCTGGGTGGTGGGCTGGCGCATCGATGACAGGGCCAAGGTGACCGTTGCAACCAAGCAGGTCTTGCAGCTATCCTTTGAGAGGGTAGCAGACTAGGCGTAGTTGCCAGTATTCTGTCCATTAGCTTGGCATTCACAGCCGTATTGCTCCCCAGGCGCAAATATCACGCCGGGGCCCGGCTCCTGTAGTCCTCGATAGCCCTGTGCAGGGCCTCGGCCGCCAGGTTGGAGCAGTGCATCTTGGTCGGGGGCAGCCCTCCCAGGGCCTCGGCCACCGCTTTATTGGAGATATCCAGCGCCTCATCCAGGGTCTTGCCCTTCACCATCTCGGTGACCATGCTCGAGGTGGCGATGGCAGCCCCGCAGCCGAAGGTCTGGAACCTGGCGTCCTCAATGCGGCCATCCCTGACCCTGATAAAGAGCTTCATTACATCGCCGCAGACAGGGTTGCCTGCGCTGCCAACCCCATCGGCATCGGGCATCGCCCCCACATTCCGTGGGTTGGAGAAATGCTCCATCACTAAGTCCGAATACACTCCCTAACCTCCTGCTTGGTTTGCCAACCCGATTATCCCACAGATTGACATCGCTATCCCTTCAGGTCCACCCAACGCTATATCCGGTTGAAGCATTACGGGGGTAGCAGAAGTCAGCTTTCCCCCGCTTCAGTCAGAGGCGAAATCGCCCTCAGTTTCTCGATAATGCCGGGCATGATGGACAGCACGTAATCCACATCCTCTTCGGTATTATCCGGCCCCATGGTGAAGCGGACACTGCCATGAGCTAGCTCCTCCGGGATACCCATAGCCATAAGCACATGAGAGGGCTCCAGTGAGGCCGAGGTGCAGGCGCTGCCGCTGGAGGCAGCCACACCGGCGAAATCCAGATTGAGCAGGATGGACTCCCCCTCCACATATTCGAAGCAGAGGCTGGCATTATTGGGCAGGCGTATGGTGGGGTGGCCACTGAGGTGGGCACGCTTGATCTTCAACTGAATGCCGGCGATGAGGCGGTCCCTCAAGCTCTGGCACTGCTGGCCATTGGACTGCCTCCTCTCCGCAGCCAGCTTAAGGGCAGCAGCGGCGCCCACAATTCCAGCCACATTCTCCGTTCCCGCCCTCCGATTGCGTTCGTGCGCACCGCCGCTTTGCTGGGGCAGGAAGGGAGTGCCCCGCCTCACATAGAGGATGCCCACCCCCTTGGGCCCGTAGAACTTATGGGAGGAAAGGGTGAGAAGGTCAACGCCCAGCTCATTTACGTCGAGGTCCAGCGCCCCCGCCCCCTGAACAGCGTCGGTATGAAGAAAGACCCTGCTCCCCACGAGCTTGGATTTATCTTTGACGACGCGGGCGATCTCGGCGATGGGCTCTATGGTGCCCACCTCATTATTGGCCAGCATGATGCTGACCAGGATCGTACTCTGGGTGATGGCCTTCTCCACGTCCTCCACCCTGACCAGCCCGCACTCATCTACGGGGAGATAGGTCACCTCAAAGCCAAACTTTTCCAGGAAACGGCAGGTCTCGAGCACCGCGTGGTGCTCGATTGCCGAGGTTACAATGTGGTTGCCGCTCTCCCTGGCTGCGAAGGCCACCCCCTTGAGGGCAGCATTGTCCGATTCAGTGCCGCCGCTGGTGAAGATAATATCCCGGGCCGGGCAGCCGAGAATATCGGCCACCGCTACCCTTGACTCCTCCACAGCCTGGCGCGCCTCCTGGGCCAGGGAATAAACGCTGGAGGGGTTGCCATACCTCTGGGAAAAGAAAGGCAACATCGCTTCCAGGGCCCTGGGGTGGACCGGGGTGGTGGCGGCGTGATCGAGATAAACCGCTCTCTTCATTGATCTCTCCCGAAACCGTGCAGCTCAACGAATTCCAGTGATAGGCAGGTCGCTGTCCACGGCAGCAGATCCAGGACGAAAATGGGGGGCGGCTACAGGCCCGGATCAGGGCGCGTCCGGATAAAGCGCACCAGGCTGTCACGAGCAATTATGCCTATAACCCTGCCCTCGTTGACCACCGGTAGCTGGTCTATGTCCTCTTCGTACATCCTTTCCAGCAGGTTGACCGCATCCTCTCTGGAGTCGGCCATCTTCAATTCGTCAACCCTGGTCATGGCCTTATCCACGGTGGTGGTCTCCCACCGGGGCTGGGGGACGGCCTGG
>JAUVWM010000069.1 GCA_030604105.1 Dehalococcoidaceae bacterium | reverse complement strand
GCGGTCCTTCCCCCGCGATTGGTTACAATGGCCACCGCTCGCTTCATCGCCGGCACGAAGTCAGGGGTGGTCATCTCAGCCACCAGCACAGCGCCGCTTTCTACCTTGTCTATCTCGGAGGCTTGATGAATTATCTTCACCGGCCCGGCGGCTATCCCGGGGCTGGCGGCTACCCCGGAGAGCAGTACCACCCCCTCCAGCGCTGGGACCTCCTCAATTTCCGTGGTTGGCTTTATGGTGGTCACCGGGCGGGTTTGCACGATGAACAGCCCCTCCCCCTGCTTGGCCCACTCGATGTCTTGGGGGAATTGATACAGACTCTCGATCTTCTGGCTCAGCCTGGACACAGCGATGATATCCTCGTCGGCCAATTTCTGCCTCGCCTGGATGGAGGGGGAGACGGGTATCTGTATATTGGCTTCAGTCTCATCCCCTCGCCATGAGGGGTTTCTCACCAGTTGCCACTCCTGTCGGGCGATAGTTTTGTCGATAATCTTCAGTTTCCCCTTATCCACCAAATAGAGATCGGGGGTTATGTCCCCGGAGACAATTGTTTCCCCCAGACCGTAAACTGCTTCGATGACGATCTTGCTCTGATCGTTGGTAATCGGTTCCAGCGTAAACAGGACCCCGGAAACTTCCGACTGGATCATTTTCTGAACTGGCACTGCGATGCCAATCTTAAGGTGGCCGAAGCCCTGGTGCACTCGATAGAAAATGGCTCGGGGTTCAAAGAGGGAAGCCCAGCAACCCTGCACTGCAGCCACAACCTCCTGCTCACCCTGGATATTCAGGAAGGTGCGTTGCTGGCCGGCGAAAGAGGCCTCGGGCAAATCCTCGGCGGTGGCCGAAGAGCGGACGGCAACCAGGCCTCCGCCCAGCTTTCTGTAGGCTTGCGCTATCGCTTCGGCTACGTCCTGAGGCATGGGAGTGCTGCCAATCAGCTCCTTTATTTCGGAGGCTACCTCCTGAAGCTTCCTGCTGTCGCCGGTATCCAGCGACTGAAGCCGCCCTTCGATCTCCTCCAGGAGCTTAGACTGTCGAACAAAACGAAAATAGGTATCGGCGGTGACAATGAAACCGGGGGGCACAGGGATGTCGGCTTTAGTCATCTCGCCCAGGTTTGCCCCCTTGCCCCCAACAAGCGGGATATCGTTTCTGCCTACCTCATCAAACCAGGCAATGAACTTGTGATCTTGGAGCAAAGGTGTTTTCCTCCTTGGCAATTAGATTTACATTATACCACGATCCGTCCACTTTCGAAATGTAACGGATTGCCTTGGCTGAGACGAAAATAGAGCCCGAAGGCGGGACCCCGAAGCCAAAACCGCCGATGAAACTGCGTCTCCGGTGCCACATTCCAGCTCACTCCCCGCTGTCATTCCCGTCCGGTGAGGCCTCCTCGCTTTGGGTCGCTGGATCGTCTGGCAGTGACGGGTATGGCCGGCGACGTCGTGCCAGCTTCATCTGGCGGAAAAAAAGGACGATCGCCCCCAGAACGATGATTCCCAAATAGCTGATGCTGCGATCGATGAGGGCGATGGACCAGGCATCGACGCGGGCCAAGTTTATGGTAAGCAGTCCCGCTACCCCTGGTTCCACCAGGCCCACCCCCCCCGGGGTAAGAGGCAAGGCGGTGAGCAGGGCACTGGCCAGGCCGACAAACAGAATAAAGAGAAGCCCCAGCGAGAAGCCAAGGGACTGGCTGACCAGCAGCAAACGACCGGCTTCTAA
The DNA here is from genome assembly GCA_030604105.1 of Dehalococcoidaceae bacterium. Lineage (GTDB taxonomy): Bacteria > Chloroflexota > Dehalococcoidia > JAUVWM01 > JAUVWM01 > JAUVWM01. Next base: position 5,523 of record JAUVWM010000069.1, on the reverse strand, counting down.
CAGCCATATCACCACGCTGATGCCGGCAATAAGTGGCAGTTGTCGGAAGCTTCCCACGGTCCCCTCCTGAAAGGAGGCCCAATGGGAGCGCAGCCGGGAAGGCAGGCGCCTCTCCACTTTGGTGCCAAAGCGCCACATCGCCAGCAAAGCCAGGCCCAGAATAGCAGCTACGCTGAAGGAGGCCGCCAGAATGGCGCTGGCAGTGCCCCCCCCTAAACCGCCCCACAGCGCTAACCCGGCAAAGGTCAGCAGCAAGAAGACGGTGACCATATCGATAACTCGCTCGGCAGCAATAGTGCCCAAGGTTTTGGGGAAGCTGACGTTGGTATCCTCCTTGAGAAGGTAGGCCCGATAGGCGTCGCCTAGCCTGGCATACAGGATGCAGTTGGCGAACCAGCTGATCAGGACCGTCCCGCCCAGCCCCAGGGAGGAGGGCAGGTTCACCCCCTGATCCCTGCGGAAGCCTACATTGTTGAGCAGCAATCGCCACCGCCAACCCCGCAGGGGAAAGGTAAGGAAGTAGGTGATAACGGCTAAGGCGTAAAGGGCAGGATTGCCGCCCCTCATCTTTTCCCAGGTGGCGGATAGATCGATGTCGAAGCGGGTGAGGATGAAAATAAGGAAGCTGAGGGCTAGGGCAAAGGCGATCAGGGTACGCAGGTTAAAAAAGCGCCCCTTGAGCGAGACCTCACCTACACTTTCCCCTGTAGATGGCACCTTACTCTGGGCCGAAGGCATCTTGCTCTCTTTGTCTCCCCTCAGGCGTCCTCGGTGAGCAGGCAGGTGGAGCTGTCAAAGGTGGCGCCGCGACGGTATGCCCGGGCGGCGAGGATATCGCTGGGGGGTGGGGGAGCGCTTGGCGACGACCACCAGCAGGTGTTCTTCCAGCCCTTCCAGCTCGACTCTCCTCACCTCTCTCAGCTCACCGCCTAAAATGCCGATGGCCCTGGCCGCTTCCTCTATTTCCTGGCCAATCTGCCCTTTCTTCTGGGCAATGAAGATGCCGCCTACTCGGCAGAAAGGCAGGGTGAGTTCGACCAGACTGGGCAGGACAGCTACTGCCCGAGACACCACCACGTCGAATTGCTCGCGGTATCGGGATTGATGGGCCAGCTCCTCAGCGCGGCCAGTTTCGACCTCAACATCCTCCAGCCCAAGCCTGGCACTTAGATGGCGCAGGAAGGCCGTCTTCTTGGCCGTAGAATCGAGCAATACCAGGTTCAGGCCAGGATAGAGAATTTTGAGGGGAAGGCCGGGCAGTCCGGCCCCGGCGCCGACATCAAGAAGACGAAAATCCCCGCCCCCCACCATCCCCCCTTCCTCAAGGGCTAGAGTCACGCTGAGAGAATCGAGAAAGTGCTTTACCTGCACCCCCTCGTAATCCGCGATTGCGGTAAGATTCACCCGCTTGTTCCACTCCACCAGCTCCTGGTAGTAAAGCTGAAACTGTTCCACCTGTCTTGGGCTGAGCCTTAGCCCCAATTTTGCGGCACCCGCGATCAGCCTTTCCACTTATAACAGGCAACCCCCCATCATCGGCCATAGAGGCATTATTGGCGACCGGGGCCTGGCCTATCACCAGGGCAGGTCAGCCTCAGTGGTGATGACTCTCTCCGCCAGGAGATCGGCGATCTCTTCGTCGGATAGACCCAACAGTTCCTTGTAGACGTATTCATTATGCTGACCCAGCGTCGGGGCGGCAGTGGACTGGTCAGGGGTCTTTGACAGCTTGAAGGCAGGGCGGCGATGGATATGCTTCCCCATCACCGGGTGGTCCAGCCAGCGAATATGTTCCCTGTGCTTCAGCTGGCTGTCCTCGAAAAGGTCCTGGGTAGTCTCCACCACGCTGCAGGGTACGCCGGCGGCCTGTAGCCGGCTGGCCACCTCCTCTGCCTGGTGGTTGCTGGTCCACTCCGTTATCAGCGTCTCCAGCTCGTCCTCGTTTTTCTTACGGCCCAGGAAGTCGGCGAACTTCGGGCCTTTGGCCCAAGCCGGGTCTCCCATCGCCTGACATAGGCCCTGCCACTCATCGTCGTTGAATATGCCGATGGCACACCAGCGGTCATCGCCCTGGCAGGGAAAGGCCCCGTGAGGCACGGCGCGGGAGATACGGTTGCCATTGCGGTTCATCACCCGCCCGTTTATCATATAGTCCATCACAACCGGGGCAGCGAAGTGAAGGGAGGACTCGGCCAGCGCCACACCGATGTACTGTCCCTTCCCGGTACGTCGCCGGTAGTCGAGGGCGGCCAGGATAGCCGCTGCCGTGAAGGGGGGGGCAACATAATCGGCATATGCCCCGTAGGGTGGCGCCGGCGCCCGGTCAGGCCAGCCACCGAGATGAAACAGCCCGGCCATGGAGGAGGCCAGCTGCCCGAAGCCAGGGCCGGAGGCCCAGGGGCCATATTGACCATAGACGCTGAAGCTCAGGTAGACGATGTCGGGCTTCACCTTGCTCACGCTCTCATAGTCGAACCCCAGCTTCTTCATCGTCCCCGGTGTCATGGATTCCGTCAGCACATCGGCCCACATAATGAATTTCCAAAAGACTTCCTTGCCCTTGGGCTTGGCTAGGTCAAGGGTAGCACTGTACTTGCTGGCATTGTGCGCGGTGAAGAAACCGCTGCGGTCCATGCCTGGTGTGCCGTCCTTAAAAGGCGAGGCCAGCCTGCTATACACATCAAACCTCGTGTGGGACTCAAGCCTTATTACCGTGGCCCCCTGGTCCGCCAGATAGGTAGTAATGGTGGGGCCAGCGGCCACCCAGGTGAGATCGATGACCTTTAACCCTTCCAGGGCCCGTTTTGCAGCCATCTTATGCCTCCTTGTGCCTCCTCCTTCAAATAACCCCGGCGCTTTTCAACGCGCTGAGCTGGCTCCTGGAAAATCCCAGCTCCTGCTCATAGACCTCCATGTTGTGCTCTCCGATGAGTGGGGGAGGGCGCTGTATCTCTATCGGCGCCTGGTTCAATTTGGCGAAGGGGCCGCAATAGGTGATGGCCTCGCCCAGCTCCGGGTGCTCCACCTTCGCCCAGTAGTCCCGCTCAGCAAGCTGAGGATGTATAGCCAGGTCCTTGGCATCCAATATAGGGGCCATGACCAGCCGCTTGGGGATCACCGCGTCACTGAGGTCGGCCTTGGTCTTGGTCATCAGGAAGTTGATAAATGCCTCCTCCACCCGGTCGATAGTCTCCTGGCTCACCTTCGCCGAATCATAGTCGCTTATCCAATCCAGGTCCTTGAGCCAGTCGGGGGCCATGCCCTCCTCATCCATCCACCTGATCATCGCCTTCATATGCTCGAGGATCACCCCCGGCGCCCCTCCCATCATATAGATACTGGCATAGCCGTCCTTGCACGGTACGCCGAAGCGCTGCCTGATACCTCTGCTGGGGTGCACCAGGCCGTATCCCTTTCTACGGAAAACAAACCTGTTCAAGTCCCACATCTCCGGGGCGTCCATCAGCACAGCCATGACCGACTCCTGGATGGAGACATCTACCTGTTGTCCCTCTCCGTCCTGCCCACGATGGTAGAGGGCAATAAGGGAGCCCAAGGCAGCCCGGGCGGCAGCATGAAGATAGGCCTGGGGAAAGCTGAGCTGAACCGGAGGCCGATCAGGGTCACCGGCGCAGTATAGCGCCCCGCCACTGGCCCAGCTGGTAAAGTCGCAGGCCTTGTCCTTAGCCTTGGGCCCGGTCTGTCCGAAGGGGGTGATAGAGGCCATGATGAGGCGGGGATTGAGGGCGCTCAGTGCTTTGTAGCCCAGGCCCAACTCGTCCATATGCCCCGGGGTGAAGGATTCGATCACAAAATCAGCGGTCTTGACCAGTCGCTGGAAAATATCCTGACCATCGGCGGTCTCGATATTCAGGGTTATACCCCTCTTGCCCACATTGTAGGCAAACCAGTAGAGGCTCTTCTCCGGTTCGGGGATATCATGATAGAAGGGGCCAATGCGCCGGGCGGGGTCTCCACCAGGCCTCTCAATCTTGATTACATCTGCCCCCAGATCGGCAAGAATGCGGCCACACAAAAGACCCTTGTCATCGCTCAGGTCCAACGCCCGATAGGGGCCGAGCAGTGCTTCGCTCTTTTTCGGCTGTGGCATACTTCCCTCCTGCAACGGATGCTCACATTATAACTAGCTTGGCAGCAGTGTCAAGGGACTTCGCCTAGCCCCGGGCGCTGAAATAGTCCATGAAACCTTTGATGCTATTGAGGACAAAATAGCGCTCTCTTTGGTATTGCTCCGAGGGCAAGTTCTCCAGGCGTTTCAGCCCTTCATCGCTTTGAGCGATCTCCGAGTAAATCTCCTCGATCTCCGCTCCCCCTTGCCAGCATTCGGCGATGGTTTCGCTCCACAGCTTGAGTTGTTCCTTATGAGAGCGCAATCTCCCAGGTGCATCCTCGGCGCAGCCGAAATGTCCGTAACATAGACTGGCTGGTTCGAGGCCGGTTAGCTTATCCAGCGAAGTCAGAGCTTGGTCCAGGTCAAAGGGGGGAGGGGTAGAGGGTCTGAGCACGGCTCCGGTATAAACCCCTGCCGCCTCGCCAGCAAAAAGCCGGCTCTCCTTTGTCTCCAGGAAGCTGAGGTGGTGTCGGGCATGGCCTGGCGTGCTGAGTACTCGCAGAGCCATTCCCTCGCCTAGGTCGATAGTGTTTCCTTCTGTGACGACGGCGATCCTTTCTTCCGGTGTAGGCTCGATCTCTCCATATTTCTCGGCCAGTTCGCCGAGGGCCTTTTTGCTCCCTTCCCACAGCCTTTCGGGGTTTATCAAATGCTTCTTCCCCAGTTCCTGAACCAGGACCTTGGCTTGGGGCAGGTGCCTTACTGCTGTGCCTACACCTCCAGCATGATCTATATGAATGTGGGTGAGAAGTATGTAGCCCACCTCATCTGGTTTTATACTTAATGCTTCCAGAGCCTGGAGGAGGTTGAGGAAGGAGCTTGAAGGGCCGACATCTATTAAAGCAATGGTCTTGCCTCTTATCACGTATGTGCCGATGAACCCTGCGAAGCCAGGGATTGCTGGCTCGATATCGATAAGGCTTAGATTGCCCGTTATGCTGTAAATTCTCACGCGATCTTAGGGCAAGATGCTTTGATGCTTGTTAATTATGAACTAACAACAGAGTAAAAGCAAATTCCGGGGAACTTCCCTTTTATGCCGTTTACGCCAGTCCCGCCCTCGTGGCTGCCACTCTCTTGCTAAAAGCTGGTGTACATCCTAAAATAGTGGGTGAACTGGTATCATTTGCTGGGGGAGGTCAAAGTTTTTTTATGTTCCTCAACCTTTGTGCATGAGTCAAAAACTTCTTCCTCAGCCTGATATTCTCGGGAGTAACCTCTACCCGCTCATCATTATTGATAAAATCAATGGCTTGCTCCAGGCTAAATGTAACGGGAGGAGTCAGCTTTACGGCAATGTCGGAAGTAGATGAGCGTATATTGGTCCTCTTCTTTTCCTTGCATACGTTGACAGGTATGTCCTGCAGCCGTGCATGCATTCCTACTATCAT
>JAUVWM010000122.1 GCA_030604105.1 Dehalococcoidaceae bacterium | reverse complement strand
GTCTCGGAGCTGTGTTGTCATGCCCCGCCTATCCCCCGATAAGCGTCCGGGCGATTTTGCCGAGGTGGAGCTCGGCTATGATGAGAGAGCGGCGGTTGACGAGGCCGGGCGCTGCCTCAGATGTGACCTCAGATTCCAGCTCTCGGCGGTGATGCTGCCGCCGGAGGAGTGGCTGGAGTTCACCCCCGATAAGGTAGCTGCCCTCCCTGAGGCCGAGGGGGTATTTCAGCTGCTTGACGCCGAGAAGACGATACTGTATATCCTGGGCACACGCAATCTGCGCCAGAGCCTCGGGGAGTTTCTCGACGCTGACGAGCCCGCTATCAGCGCTGCCCGCTACTTCAAGTATGAGGAGACCTACATGTATACCATGCGGGAAAGCGAGCTGCTTCAGCAATTTATCGAGCGATATGGAAAGATGCCCCAAGGCAACTCGGAGATCATTTGAGGCCGGAGCCGAGGTCTCACATTGGCAGGACTGAAGTACTACGTTGCTACGGAGTACAATTTGGGGGTTAGCCCCCCTTTTATTTCATCGCTGAATGTGCTAAAATAGCTATCGGTCAGACAGGTGAAGGCCATTTGCCACGCCCTTTGACCTTCTGGTTAAAATACCATATAATAGATATAGCGGGCGGGTGATTCGCGGCTAAACACTATTCCTGGAGAAAGTGATGGCCAGCAGATTCGAGAAATTCTCAGAGCGGGCTCGTAAGGTGCTTACTCTAGCCCAAGAGGAGGCACAGCGGTTCAACCATAACTACATCGGGACAGAGCACGTCCTGCTTGGTCTGGTTCGGGAGGGTGAGGGTGTGGCGGCCAAGGTCCTGTCCAATCTCGGCGTGGAGCTCAACAAGGTGCGGGCCGCCGTGGAATTCATTATCGGCCGCGGGGAGAGGGCTGCCAGAGGTGAAATCGGGCTTACCCCCCGGGCCAAGAAGGTCATCGAGCTTGCTGTGGATGAGGCCCGCCACCTTAACCATAACTATATTGGCACCGAGCATCTGCTCCTGGGGATAATGCGTGAGGGGGAGGGAGTGGCTGCCGGGGTGCTGGAAAGCCTGGGGGTTAACCTGGATCGGGTACGCGAGGAGACCAACCACATCCTGAGCCAGGCCTTGCCTCAGGCTCAGTCTGGGGCGCGCAGCGCTACCCGGACGCCCACCCTCGACCAATTGGGGATCGACCTCACCGGGGCTGCCCGAGCCGGCAAGCTTGATCCCATCGTCGGCAGGACGCGGGAGATCGAGCGCGTGATCCAGATTCTCAGCCGGCGTACCAAGAATAATCCGGCTCTCATTGGCCAGCCCGGGGTGGGAAAGACGGCCATCGTTGAGGGCTTGGCCCACCGCATTGTAGCCAGCGACGTTCCCGAGACCCTGCAGTCCAAGCGGGTGGTGACCCTGGATGTGGGGGCGCTGGTAGCCGGCACCAAGTACCGCGGCGAATTTGAGGAGCGGCTGAAGAAGGTCATCGAGGAGCTAAAAAGCGCCGGCAACTGCGTGCTCTTCATTGATGAGCTACATACCATTGTCGGCGCCGGTGCCGCCGAGGGAGCCGTGGATGCGGCCAATATCCTCAAGCCCTCGCTGGCACGAGGGGAGCTGCAATGTATTGGCGCAACTACCCTCGATGACTACCGCAAGCACGTGGAGCGGGATGCCGCCCTGGAACGCCGCTTTCAGCCCGTCCTGGTTGACGAGCCCACTGTGGAGCAGACCCTGGAGATCCTGCGGGGCATCAAGGAGCGTTACGAGGAGCATCACCGCCTGACAATAAGCGACGAGGCGCTGCAGGCAGCGGCTTCACTGGCGTCGCGCTATATCACCGACCGCTACCTGCCAGATAAGGCCATAGACGTGATGGATGAGGCTTCCTCCAGGGTACGTATCAATCGCGGCGTTACCCCTATCGGCTTGAAGGAGGCCAAGCGGGTCCTGGATAGCGTGCGCAAGGACAAGGAAGAAGCTATCGGCTCACAGCAGTATGAATATGCCGCCGAGCTGCGTGACCGCGAGCTTCACCTGACAGGTAAGGTCGAGCGACTGGAGCAGGATTGGCAGACGGAACAGGGCCAGGACAAGCCGGTGGTCACCGAGGAGGATATCGCCGAGGTGGTGAGCATGTGGACCGGGATCCCAGTGGTCCGCCTGGCGAGCGACGAGACCAGCCGCCTGCTTCAAATGGAGGAGGTCCTGCACCGCCGCATCGTCGGCCAGGATGAGGCCATCACCTCCGTGGCCAAGGCAGTGCGCCGCGCCCGAGCCGGGATCAAGGACCCCAGGCACCCCATCGGCAGCTTCATCTTCCTCGGGCCCACCGGTGTGGGCAAGACGGAGCTGGTCAGGGCGCTGTCTGAGTTCATGTTCGGCAGCGAGGATGCGCTGATCCGGCTCGATATGTCGGAGTTCATGGAGAGGCATGCCGTGTCTCGCCTGGTGGGCGCACCCCCGGGGTATATAGGCTACGACGAGGGCGGACAGCTCACCGAGGCGGTGAGGCGCAAGTCCTACTGCGCCATTCTCCTCGATGAGATCGAGAAGGCTCATCCCGATGTCTTCAATATACTGCTCCAGATATTCGACGACGGTCATCTGACCGATGCCAAGGGGCGTCGAGTCGATTTTCGCAACTGCATCCTGGTCATGACCAGCAATATCGGCGCCGAGCTCATCAAGCAGGATAGCGCTATCGGCTTTGTCAGCCACAGCGATGAGGCCAAGGGCCAGGAGCAAGCCTATGAGCGGATGAAGGACAAGGTGCTCGGGGAGTTGAAGAAGACCTTCCGCCCCGAGTTCCTCAACCGCATCGACGGCGTAGTTGTCTTCCACGCTTTGACCCGGGAGCACATCCGCCAGATCGTCGACCTGATGCTGGGTGAGGTGGCCAAACAGCTGAAGGACAAGGATGTTAAGCTGGAGGTGACCGACGCGGCCAAGGATCTCCTGGGAGAAAAGGGTTATGACCAGGTCTTTGGGGCCCGCCCCCTGCGCCGGGTGATCCAGGATATGGTTGAGGATCAGCTCTCGGAGGGGCTGTTGCGCAACGAGTTCCACGCCGGGGATACCGTTCAGATCGATGTTGAGGATGAGCGGATCGTGCTGCGCACGGAGAGTTTAGCTCAACCTCTCCCCGGATAAGCCGCCGAGGCAACAAGACAACCTCAAGTTATTGTCCCCAGGATGGGAAAGGGGGTAGGGAAGTGTCGCCAAAGGCACTTCCCTCACTTATAATTACAGGGCTGTGGTAGATTGGGATCTGGCCTTCAAGGTTGTCGGCGTCGGATTTGTGGGCGTCTTTCTAGTCTTGTCCCTGGTGGCGCTCATGATGTGGCTGACCGGGCTGGTGCTGAGCAGGCTCGGCGGTCACGGGGAGGAAAAGGGCAATAATGAGAAAGGCTGAAGGAAATGGCGCAGGAGAGAGTTGAAGTCCCCCTAGCCGGTAAAATAATCGATGTGAATGCCACCGTGGGAAGCACGGTGGGCGAGGGGGATGTGATCTGCACCCTGGAATCGATGAAGATGGAGAACCCCATATTGGCCCCGGTGGCGGGTAGAATCACCGAGATAGGGGTCACTGCCGGACAGGCGGTCCAATCAGGCGAGCTTATAGCCATGATCGAGTATTAGGGGCAGGGGTGTCGGGGTTATTCGAAACCGGTTTTCAGAACCTAGAGTGGGGCAATGTCCTGATGCTGGCCATTGCCCTGGGGCTGCTCTATCTGGCGATCTCCAGGAAAATGGAGCCCCTGTTGCTGCTTCCCATCGGCTTCGGCGTGTTGCTGGCCAATATCCCCCTCACCGGCCTGATGTCGGAGACCGCGGAGGGCGTGCCGACCGGGCTGATCTCCCGCATCTTTCATTTCGGCATCGGCTGGGAGCTCATCCCCCCCCTCATCTTCCTCGGGCTGGGAGCGCTGACTGATTTTCGCCCCCTGATCGCCAACCCCAAGACCTTTTTGCTGGGCGCCGCCGCCCAAGTGGGGATTTACCTCACCTTTTTCATGGCCCTGCTGGTGGGTAAGGGTTGGCTCGATATCTTCGCCTTCGATATAAAGGAGGCCTCCTCCATCGCCATAATCGGCGGTGCCGATGGGCCAACTACTATCTACCTTACCAATGCTCTGGCACCCCATTTGATAGGTGCCACCGCCGTGGCCGCCTATTCCTATATGGCTCTGGTGCCCAATATCCAACCGCCGGTGATAAAAGCGCTTACCACCAAGGAGGAGCGGGCCATATATATGGACCCGCAGCTGCGCCCCGTCTCCAACCGGGAGGCCATACTGTTCCCCATAATCGCCTCGCTGTTAATTGTGCTCCTGGTTCCCCAATCAGCGCCCCTGGTGGGCATGTTCATGCTGGGCAACCTGCTCCGGGCCAGCGGCGTTACCGATAGGCTGGCGCAGACAGCCAGCACCTCCTTTATCGACATCCTGACCATCCTCCTGGGGGTGGTTGTGGGGGCGCAGATGGAGGCCGACGTCTTTCTCAAGTCGCAAACGCTGGCCATCTTCGTCCTGGGCCTGGTGGCTTTCGCCGTGGCTACCGCGGGCGGCGTGCTCATGGGCAAGCTGATGAACCGCCTGTCAAAGGAGCCAATAAATCCCATGATCGGTGCCGCCGGGGTATCAGCGGTGCCCATGGCGGCCAGGGTAGTGCAGAGAATGGGGCAGGAAGCAAACCCCCGTAACTTCCTGCTGATGCATGCCATGGGGCCCAACATCGCTGGCATTCTCGGCTCGGCCACTGCGGCTGGGCTGTTCCTGGGTGTGCTATGAGGAGGGGGGGCATGGACAGATCGGGGGC